>DASZCB010000776.1:0-4484 GCA_035943575.1 Rhodanobacter sp.
CGTGGTAGTAGCCGCGCGGCTGCTGCGGCAGCAGGCCTTCGTAGTTGCCGAATACCACGCCGTCCTGGCTGTGTTCGAACGGGCCGCCGCTGAGAATTCGATTCAGGGTGACCTGCGCTTCGGCCGGAAGGAATCCCGGCATGGCGGGTGTTGCGTCCTGGCTGGCGGGAGTCCCGCCCTGGCCGGTGGGAGTCACTCCAGCGGGGTTGCCGGCGACAGTCGGCGCGGGCGTATGCCGTTGCCACAGCAGCATGGCGAAGATCAGCACAGCGAGCAGGATCAGGGGATTGAGTCGGCGCATGTGGATTCGCTGCAGATGAGGACGAGAGTGAGCTTAGTGCGGTCAGGGCTGCCGATAAACCGGCGGCGGTTGCTACGCCGCCTATTTTCGCGACATGGAAGGGCACAAGCTCAACGTGTTCTGCACTGGCTGTAGCGCTCACCGATGGCGTGGGTCAGCGGCTGCCGTCGACCCGCGCTTGCAATGCTATCGCCGCGGCTGGGTTGCGATGCTTGGCGCTGCTGATGAAGAACACGAACACGTCGCGCGGCTGGCCAGTCGGCTGCAAGGCAGCGACATGCGGCAGCTCGCCGGGGTCGTTACCCGCCGCCCAGCTGCGTGCATGCAAGGCCCAGTGATCCAGTGCTGCGGGCGCATAGCCGGCGGGGTTTTCGTCGGCGCTCCGCATCAAGCGCGCATAGCTGAAATCACCGGTGATATCGGCCAGGGACGGATAGTCGGGCGAGTCGGTGAACACAGTCGGCACGGCATGCGTGCGCACCAGCGTCACGTAGCGCTCGCACTGGAAGCCGGGGTGGCGCACTTCCAGCACATGGCGCAGCGGCTGGCCGTTGAGTTCACGCGGCAAGGCATCCAGAAACGCGGCTAGATCATCGGCATCGAACGGTCGCGACGGCGGCAGCTGCCACAGGATCGGTCCCAGCCGGTCGCCCATCTCGGCCAACCCGCCCTGCACGAAGCCGTGGATGCCTTTGCCGACCTCGGCTAGTCGCTTACCTTCGGTGATGTAGCGCGGCGCCTTCAGCGAGAACACGAAACCTGTCGGGGTTTCCGCCGCCCACTTTGCATAGGTGGCCGCTTTCTGCGCGCCGTAGTAGGTACCGTTGATCTCGATCGCTCGCAACTGACGGCTGGCGTATTCCAGCTCGCGCCGCTGCACCAGTTCGGCCGGATAAAAATTGTTGCGCCACGGCGCGTAGTTCCAGCCGCCAATGCCGACGCGGATGTGCGGGTCGGCTGGGGAAGCATGAGCAAACAGATCGGAGGTTGCTGGGGTCATTGGCGTTGCCATCGTTCGAGCATCGACTCATGTTAGCCGCGCCGCGTGCCGTTACTGAAACCCGGCATGCCGTGCGATGGTGCAGGCAATCAATGGCCCATGACTTCCAGCGCTGGCCTTGCGCCATGTTTGCCGCGATAGTTGATGAATTGCCACCCGCGGAGTCTTCGATGTCCCAGCGATTCCTTTCCCCGCGTCTGGCGGGTTGCTGTGCGCTGTTCGTATTCGCCACTGCTGCCTGGGCGCAGACACCGGCTGTACCGCCGCCGGTGTCGACGCACGACATCGTGCAGCCGATGCCGCCAGAGCAACTGCAGGATTTCGGCGCCTACGTCGACAGTGCGCGGAAGACCTTCGACGTGCCGGGCATTGCGGTGGCGATCGTCAAGGACGGCAAGGTGGTGATGGAGCAGGGCTTCGGCCTGCGCGAGATCGGCAAACCGGATCAGGTCGACGCGCGCACGCTGTTCGCGATCGCGTCCAACACCAAGGCCTTCACCGCCGCAGCGCTGCAACAGCTGGCCGAACAGGGCAAGCTGAAGATGGACGACCGGGTGATCGATCACCTGCCGTGGTTCCGCATGTCCGACCCGTACGTGACGCACGAGATGCGCATCCGCGACCTGCTGGCGCATCGCAGCGGCCTTTCATTGGGCGCAGGCGACCTGCTGTACTGGCCGCCGACCTCGTACAGCACGAAGGAAGTGGTCGAACGGTTGCGCGATGTGCCGATCAAGAACGGCTTCCGCAGCGGCTATGCCTACGACAACATCCTGTTCGCGGTGGCCACGCTGGTCATCGAGCAGGCGTCCGGCCAGAGTTATGCCGATTACGTGCGCGATCACATCTTCAAGCCGGTCGGCATGGACGAATCGCTGATCGACAAGACGTATCTCAAGGCTGGCATGGACGTGGCGACAGGGCATGCCAAATCCGATTTCAAGGATCTCAAGCCGGTGCCGCCGATGGCCTGGCTTAACGATCCGGGTGCCGGTGGTATCTACGCCAGCGTGCATGACCTGGCCAAGTGGATGAATGTGCAACTGGCAGGCGGCGTCTTGCCGACGAACGGCGTGGACGGCAAGCCGGCGCGGCTGTTTTCCGAGGACAGCCAGCGCGAGATGTGGAGCATGCTGACCCCGATCAAGATCGGCAAACCACCGATTCCCGAGCTGGTTCCGCTGGCGCCGCACTTCTACGGCTACGGCGAAAGCTGGTTCCTGTCCGACTATCGCAATCAGCGCCTGGTCTGGCACACCGGCGGTTGGCCAGGGATGGTCTCGCGAGTGACCCTGGTGCCGGAATTGCACCTGGGCGTGGTGGTGCTGACCAACGCCGAATCCGGTGCCGCATTCAATGCGGTGACCTATCGTGTGCTGGACGCCTATCTCAACCCGGCGCAGAAGACCGACTGGGTTGCGGTCTACGACAAGGCGGTGAAGAAAGCCGAGGCGAAATCCGACGACAGTTATGCCAAGCACTCGGCCGCGCGCAACAAGAACAGCAAGCCTTCATTGCCGCTGGCGAAATACGCCGGTACCTACCGCGATCCGTGGTACGGCGATGTCATCGTCAGCCACGAGAACGGCAAGCTGCGCCTGCGCTTCTCCAAGACTACGCAACTGGTCGGCACGATGACGCCGTGGCAGAACGACACCTTCACCGTGCGCTGGGACGATCGCTCGCTCAATGCCGACGCGTTCGTGACCTTCACCATGGACATGGACGGCCATATCACCGAGGCGCGCATGGAGCCGATCTCGCCACTGACCGACTTCAGCTTCGATTTTCAGGACTTGCGGCTTGCTCCGCTCAAGTCCGCTGCCGGGGAAGAGTGACGATGGCGGATGGCCACTGGTGATGCGGTGATCGACAAGTTTGCTCGTGGTTCGGTGTGATGAATTCACTATCAATGGCTGGGAGATTGTCCATGTTATGTTGTCGAACGGTTCCGAAAGTCGTGCTTGGGGTACTGCTGACCGTGTGCCTTCCCGTGTTTGCCGCCAGCGAGGATGTCGCCGCGTTGATCAAGCGGCAGTCGCAGGAGTTTTCCGATGCTTCCGCCAGCGGCAACGCCGCTGTGCTCGATCGCTATCTCGATGATCGGGTGACCTTCATGATCGAGAACGGCAGCGTGGTCACGAAGCAGGACATTCTCGCCGGCGCGGGTCCTTCGCCCAAGGGCATCTCGAACCATCTCGTGCAGGCCGACTTCCACGTCCAGGTATACGGGCCGGTGGCGGTCACCAGTTTTACGGACCAATCCACTGTGCAGGCTTATGGCCAGATGTCACATGCCACTTACCGTTCGACCGAGGTATGGCAGAAGGAGACGAGTGGCTGGCGCATGATTTCGAGCCAGACCACCGCCGTGCCACAGGATCCGTCGGCGGTGACGCTGCCGGTCAAGGTGCTGGACGAATATGCAGGCATCTACCGAGCCGGTGCAGACATGACCTTCGTGATTGCCCGTCATGGTGATCAGCTCACCGGCGCCGTGAACGGCGGCAAGCCGTATGCGATCAAGGCGGAGCTCAAGGATGTGCTGTTCACGCCCGGCCAGCCGCGGCTGCGGCGGCTGGTACAGCGCGATGCCGGCGGCAAGGTCGTCGGGATCATCAGCCGACGCGACGGTAACGATGCGTTGATGCTGAAACGGGCGAGCTGAGTCACGGGAAAAACGGTGCATGCCCCCGAACCGGGTCGTGCACGCTTGAATGTTCGATCACAAAAGGGATTCGTCATGCACCGTTGCCGTCATATTGTCGCCAGCTTGTTGTGCCTGGGCTTGCTGTCAGGCGTTGCCCTTGCACGCCAGGATGCGCCGGTCGTTCCAGCGCATCGCTTCTTCCATATTCAACTTGGTGCCGCCAGCGCACAACCTGCTTCGGGCCGGCTACTGCTGTTCGCCACTGACGCCAAGGCAGCGATCGCTGCGGCGAAGGATGGCAAGGTCGACGAGGTGGACACCAGTCCGTTCAGTCCCGAACAAACCTCGGTGGCCGCACGTGAAGTGAGTCGCCTGGCACCGGGGCAGGGCGTGGATATCGATGCGGATACGCTGGTGTTTCCGGCGGGCTACTCGCAACTGCCGCCGGGTGATTACCTGGTACAGGCCGTGCTCGATGTCGATCACAGCTACAACTACTCCGGTCGTGGTGCTGGCGACCTGGTCAGCGACGT
>DASZCB010000777.1:0-4805 GCA_035943575.1 Rhodanobacter sp.
GATGCCGTCACCCAGCACCTGCTGCACTTCCAGCGTGATCTCGGTGCCGTCGATCTTCAGTGCGTCGTACACCTGCGGTACCTGATCGCGCGGAAACTCGACGTCGATGACCGCGCCGATGATCTGAACAACTTTGCCCTGGCTCATGGAATGCTCCGGATGGATCTTTTGTGGTTTCGTATCAGCGCCGCCGAAGCGTCGCTCTTATTTAGAGTGCAGCCACGGATGGCCGCTTTTTGATCTTGTTTTGCGATCACGGATCGATCGCACCAATACCTACTTAAACCGCCGCGGCGCCGCCGACGATTTCCGAAATTTCCTGGGTGATCGCAGCCTGACGCGCCTTGTTGTAGATCAGCGTCAACTCACCGATTACCTTGTTCGCGTTGTCCGACGCGCTCTTCATCGCGACCATCCGGGCAGCATGCTCGCTGGCCAGATTCTCCAGCGACGCCTGGTACACCACCGACTCGATATAACGACCCAGCACGTGCTCCAGCACGGTCTGCGCATCCGGCTCGTAGATGTAGTCCCAGTCGTGACTCGCTTCCAGCTTGACGCCGGCATAGGCCGACTCGCCGGCTGCCTGATGCGCTTCCATTTCCGACGCCACCAGCGGCAGCGGCAGCAGCGCGTCGATGGTCGGCTTCTGCGTCATGGTGTTGACGAAGTCGTTGTAGGCGAGGAACACCCGATCCAGCCCGTTGGACGTATAGGCGTCCATCATCACCTTGATCACGCCGACCAGCTGCTCAAGCTTGGGCTTCTCGCCGAGATGGCTGACGCTGCCGATCAGGTTGATGCCCTTGAGCCGGCGGAAGAACGAGATCGCCTTCTGGCCGATCGCCACCACGTCCACCTGCACGCCCTTCTGCTGCCATTCGGCAATCGCCGGCAACAAGCGACGGAACAGATTGGAGTTGAGGCCGCCGCACAGACCGCGGTCGGTCGACACCACGATATAGCCGACCCGCGCCACGTTGTCGCGCTGGGTCAGGAACGGGTGGCTGAAATCGGTGCTGGCCTGGGCCACGTGCGCGATCACCTTGCGCATCGAGCGGGCATACGGACGCGAGGCCTTCATCATGTCCTGCGCACGGCGGATCTTCGCAGCAGAGACCATTTCGAGCGCGCGCGTGACCTTGCGCATGTTCTGCGTGCTCTTGATCTTGGTTTTGATTTCGCGTCCGCTGGCCATGCTTTATCCGCTCGTTATGCTCGCTGGTGGGAAGGGAGGACACTGCCTGCCCTTCCGATTCGCCTGCTCTACCGATTTACTTCAGCCGGTATTACCAGCTGCCGGTTTTCTTGTACTCGTCCAGCGAGGCCTTGAAGGTGGCTTCGATGTCGTTGTTCCAGTCACCGGTGGCTACGATCTTGTTCATCAGCTCGGCGTGGTTCTGGTGCATGAACGCATGCAGACCCTTCTCGAACGGCAGCACCTTGTTGACCGGCAGGTCGTCGAGATAGCCCTTCTCCGCCGCGTACACCGACAGCGCCAGCTCCGCGATCGACAGCGGCGAGTACTGCGCCTGCTTCATCAGCTCGGTGACGCGCTGACCACGGTCGAGCTGGGCGCGGGTAGCCGGGTCCAGATCCGAGGCGAACTGCGCGAACGCGGCCAACTCACGGAACTGCGCCAGCGCCAATTTCACGCCGCCGGACAGCTTCTTGACGATCTTGGTCTGCGCGGCACCACCGACGCGGGACACCGAGATACCGGCGTTCACGGCCGGACGGATACCGGCGTTGAACAGGTCGGTTTCCAGGAAGATCTGGCCGTCGGTGATCGAGATCACGTTGGTCGGCACGAACGCCGAAACGTCGCCGCCCTGGGTCTCGATGATCGGCAGCGCGGTCAGCGAACCGGTCTTGCCCTTCACCGCACCGTTGGTGAACTTCTCGACGTATTCCTCGGACACGCGCGATGCGCGCTCGAGCAGACGCGAGTGGAGATAGAACACGTCGCCCGGATACGCCTCGCGGCCCGGCGGACGCTTCAGCAACAACGAGATCTGGCGGTAGGCTACGGCCTGCTTGGACAGATCGTCATACACGATCAGCGCGTCTTCGCCGCGATCACGAAAGTACTCGCCCATCGCGCAACCGGAATACGGCGCGACGTACTGCAGCGCGGCCGACTCGGATGCCGAGGCGACCACGACGATGGTGTTGGCCAGCGCGCCATTCGCTTCGAGCTTGCGCACCACGTTGGCCACCGACGAACGCTTCTGGCCAATCGCGACGTAGATGCACTTAATGCCGGAATCCTTCTGCGCGATGATCGCGTCGATCGCCAGCGCGGTCTTGCCGGTCTGGCGATCGCCGATGATCAGCTCGCGCTGGCCACGGCCGACCGGGATCATCGCGTCGACCGACTTGTAGCCGGTCTGCAGCGGCTGGTCGACCGACTTGCGCCAGATCACGCCCGGCGCGACCTTCTCGATCGCCGCGTTGAGCTTGGCGCCGAGCGGGCCCTTGCCGTCGATCGGGTTGCCCAGCGCGTCGACGACGCGGCCGAGCAGTTCCGGACCAACCGGCACTTCGAGAATGCGGCCAGTGGTCTTGGCGGTATCGCCTTCGCGCAGGTGCTGGTATTCACCCAGCACCACCGCGCCGACCGAGTCGCGCTCGAGGTTCAGCGCCAGTGCAAACGAGTTGCCCGGCAGCTCGATCATTTCGCCCTGCATCACATCGGCGAGGCCGTGGATGCGCACGATGCCGTCGGACACGCTGATGATCGTGCCTTCGTTACGTGCCTCCGCGCCGAGCTTGAACTGCTCGATGCGGTTCTTGATCAGTTCGCTGATCTCGGACGGATTCAAAGTGGTGCTGGACATGGCAAGTTTTCCTGGGATTCGCGCCGCGTCAGCGGCACCCGATAGGTTTTGATTCTTTGGATCAGTGCGCTAATGCGCTGGCCAGCTGCGCCAGGCGTCCGCGGGCAGAGCCGTCGATCACCTGTTCGCCGGTATCGATCACCACGCCGGCCAGCAGCGAGGCATCGACCTTGGCTTCCAGTTCGATCTCGCGCTTGAAGCGGCGCTTCAACGACACCTTGAGCTGCTCGGCCTGCGCCGCGTCCAACGCCATCGCGCTGGTCACCTTGACCAGCAGCTGCGACTCGGACTCACGCTTGAACGCCTCATACAACTCAGCCACTTCCGGCAGCAGCACCATGCGGCGCTGCTCGGCCATCTCGCCGAGGAACTGCGCGAACGGCGCATCGGTGGCGACATCGGTCGGCAGATGCAATGCCACGAGCTGTGCCGGCAGCACCCGCGGATCGTTGCCGAGACCGGCCACGCGCGAGTCCTTCGCCACCGCGGCGGCGAACGCCAGCGCCTGCGACCATGCAGCCAGCGAACCGGCAGCATGCGCCACTTCGAAAGCGGCGCGGGCGTACGGACGGGCGAGGGTGATTGCCTGGGCCATCGATCAGATCTCGGCCGCGAGCTGGTCGAGCAACGCCTTGTGCGTCGCCGGGTCGATCTCGCGCTGCACGATCTTGCTGGCACCTTGCACGGCCAACGCGCCCACCTGCTCGCGCAGTTGGTCGCGGGCACGCTGCGCCATCGACGCGATGTCGTCCTGCGCGCTCGCCTTCAACCGGTTGATCTCGGTGATCGCTTCGCCGCGGGCCTTCTCGATGATCTGATTGGCCTGCTGCTGGGCTTTGTCGATGATCTCGGAAGCCTGCTGACGGGCTACCTTGATCTCGGCCGCCACCTTGTGGTCGGCGTCCTTCAGTTCGGCGTGCGCGCGCTCGGCGGCATTGAGGCCTTCGGCAATCTTGATCTGCCGATCCTCAATCGCCTTGTTGATGTGCGGCCAGATGAACTGGACGCAGAACCAGATCAGGATGGCGAACGAAAGCATTTCGCCAATCAAGGTCGCGTTGAAATCCATCGCTGCGTTACCTGTAAATTCGGAATGAAACAGACACGGGCATCAGACACCCGTGCCGGATACACGGCGGCGCCACAACGGCGGCGCGCCGGAGGATGACTCTTACTGACCCTTGCCGGCAGCCGACAGAACCGAACCCAGGAGCGGGTTGGCCACAGCGAAGTACATCGCCAGCGCCACGCCGATCAGGAACGCCGCGTCGATCAGACCGGCGAGCAGGAACATGCGGCCCTGCAGCAGCGGAACCAGTTCAGGCTGACGGGCAGCGGCTTCAAGGAACTTCGAACCCATGACGCCGATACCGATACAGGCGCCGAGTGCACCGAGGCCGATGATCAGGCCAAGCGCGATGGCGGTGAAGCCCTGGATTTGTGCAAACTGAACGAGATGTTCCACGGTGTTCTCCTGGAAAAAAATTAAAGCTGAAAAGTTGGTGACTGAAACGGTTTACGCGAAAACTGCCATCAATGGTGATCGTGCGCCATCGAGATATACACAATCGTCAGCACCATGAAGATGAACGCCTGGATGCCGATGATCAGGATGTGGAACAGACCCCACACCGTGTAACCGATGATGCCAGCGCCATACAGCGCCCAGCCTGCCACGCCGGCGCCGGCACTGAACAAACCAGCGATCAGCATGAAGACCAACTCACCGGCATACATGTTGCCGAACAGTCGCATCGCCAGACTCACCGGCTTGGACAGCAGCTCGACGACGTTGAGCAGGAAATTGGGAATCCACAGCAGGGGATGCGCGCCGAACGGAGCGGTGAACAGCTCGTGCATGTAGCCGCTGGCACCCTTCGCCTTGAAGCTGTAGAAAATGATCAGCACGAAGATGGTCAGCGACATCGCGAACGTCATGTTGATGTCGGCAGTCGGCACAGCGCG
>DASZCB010000778.1:0-7345 GCA_035943575.1 Rhodanobacter sp.
CAGGCGCATTGCCAGACTGCCACCGGCGCAGTGCTTGCGACGAAGAACGTTACCGTGTTCTGGTTCGACCAGGCGCAGATCACGCTGACGCAAGGCGCGAATTACCAGATCAACGGCGGCCAGTACACCGCCGTCGGCGGCAATGCGGCATCGTTCTCGTCGCAGGCGCGCATCCGTCCAGCGGGCGTGAACTGCGCGGCACCGCAAGTGACCAACCTGCGCATCGGCATCATGCAGGAAAGCGGCAACTATCAGGTGACCACGGCTTGGGATACACCGACGATCATCTGGAATGCCGCCGTCCCTGCCGGTACGCGCGTAGTGATGCCGACTACGATGCGCCAGACGACAACCTACGATCCCAGCGTCGCGCAGCCGGTCGCCGACACCGACACCAACTGCACGCCACTGTACGATCGGCCCGGTCAACCCACCACGCTCGATCCGAACTCGCTGCAACCGCCGATCGGCTGCGCGGGCGGCGCTGCGGCGACCTCGTTCGATACGCCATCGCAAGGCGTGGCGCCGATGCTGTCGGCGCCGGCGATGAGTACGACCGGCGCAAACGTCGGCCGAGTGACCTGGGGACATCTTGTCAACACCACGCGCACGGAACATTTCCGCACGTTCTGCGTAATCTTCGACACGACCACTAGCGAGTTCGATGCGTTGCGAGAAGCGATCTGGACGCTCGCGCTGGACAGCGCCGGCGCTGCGGCCAATCAGCACGCGACCGTGAACGCGGATGCCGCCGCAACGGCCACGCCTGCCACCGGCGTGGCTGCCAACAATGCACAGGAGGCCCACAACACCGCTGGCGTCGGCGCAGCGACCACGGCTTTCGTGCATCCATGAGGACGACTCGCCAAGCTCGCCGCCATGATCCTACGCACTCAGCGGCACACTCCGCACGCCCCGGATACCCGACCGCGCTAACCTACCCCCTCGATTCGAGGAAAACGCCATGATCTTTTCCGACGTGCTCCCACCCCAGCAGCAGATCGAATATGCCGTGATCCGTGAAGCCCGCACCGTACATGACACGGCCACCCTGCGGCTTGCGGATTATCGGATTGCAGCGGAGTCCGGCTGGATTGTCGCTACCGTCACGTCAACACCGGACAGCGGCTCGGCCGTCGTTCCTGGGGCATACATCGAGGCGGAAACCGGCCGCTACGTCTCTCCTGAACATAGCGAAATGGTGCTGACGAAGAAAGGCAACTGGCACGCCGTCGCTTCCGGTGATGCCAACGCACCCACCAGCGGCCCGTATGCGTGGACTGAGCCGATGGAATCACGCGCGCGCACCCTCTCGCCCGAGGATTTCTACTCGCCGTTCGCGCATGGCGGCACCATCGTTTTTCAATTCGAGCCGCACGCCGATGCGGCGCAGCGCTTCGGCGCATGTCGTCTGATCTTTCCCGAATGGGCACAAGCGACTGCGGATAGCCTGAAGACATCGGCGCATATCACCGAGCTGCTCGCCAAGCTCGCTACGCAGCCGCAGTCGACTACCGAAGCGACCCAGGTGGTGCTCGGCAGCAACGGCATCTCGGCGACGCTGGCATTCCGCAGCCTGCTGCAGCAGGCACCGGCTTTCACGATGCAGGCGCCGGCGCTACTCAAGGCGGTCGATACACGCAGGCTGTCGATTTTCGTCTATCTCGGCCTGACAGCGGCACCGATGAAGGATCGCGCCGAGTGGCTAAAGCTGCTCCATCAACAGGTGATGGAAACCAGGGAGCCCGAGCGCCTGCTCGCGATCGCCTACGCTGCGTTCGCGGTCCAACTGTTCTCGGGCCAAAACCCCGGCAACACGCATGCGGCCCGCGAATTGCTGCAAGCGCTGCACAAGCGGGTTATCGAGTTGGGGATACCGCTACCGGAAAACTCGCCATGGCCGCTGCTATTCCGCAAGAGCGGCATCGGCTAGTTGGCGCCGAGCTGGTGCATAGCCAAGTCGGTAGCCACATCGAGGCAAATATTGAGCATCGCGCGCGGCTGGTCAGTGCACGGCCACGACATCACACGGTAAAACGGCATGGCTCAGGGAATCATCTCGGTCACCTGCCCCGGCACACTGACCGAAATCACCCCGGCCCACATGCACATGCAGGTATGCGTGTTGTCCAGGCATGGCTGATTGCCGAGCAGTACGGTGGGCGCGCCGGTAATCCACGGCGCCGTTGTCGCGGGGATGCACGGCTGTGGCGTCAGCACGCCCATCGCCGCCGTGGTGGCCGCAGCCACCTGCGGATTGGCCGGTGACATGCACATGCCGAACGGCATGATGTTGACCATCGGGATGTGATCCATGATCGTCGCCGCCGGCTGGTTGCCCGACAGCATCTTGTTCGTCGGCAGCACCACCAGACTCGATGGCGCCACGCCCATGCTGCACATCAAGGTGGCGCCATTGACCACATGGATCGGCATGACGGCGAGCCTCAGCCGCCGCTGGCGACGATCTCGACGCGACGATTCTCGCCGGCGGTCGGATCGGCCTTGTTGAGCAACTCGCTGGCGCCCTTGCCGCTGGCGCTGAGCCGGCTGGCGGCAACGCCGTGTGCGGTGAGGTAACGCTTCACCGAAGCCGCGCGCATCTGCGATAGGTGCATGTTGTAGCCGGTCGAACCGACACCGTCGGTATGTCCGATCACCTGGAACGAACGACCCTTCAGTTCGTCCGACCCCAGCGCCGAAGCGAGATTGTCCATCGTAGTCGCCGAAGACCCTTCGATGCGGTCGGAGTTGAAGGCGAACTGGATCTGCATCGAGATCGAGGCCGGCGGTGGCGCAACCGGCTGGTCGGCCACCTTGCCGGCCGCCGCGGCGCCACCGAGCCGCAGCGAGCGGGTGGCGCCGGTATTCACCGAATCGTCTTTCTGCACCTTGAGCTGGTCGACGATCGACTTCACCGACGGCGCGTCGGAAGACGGCGGCGAGCCGGCATCCTGGGCGGCAGCGCAGGTAGCGACAAACAGCAGTGAGATGGCAAGGCGGGCCAGCGGGCGGATGACGTTCATGGGGCTCTCCTGTCGTCGCGCCGGACAGCGCGGCAAAAAACGGATGTTCGATGCCGATCAGTCTGTACAGCGCGCCGCGTTTTTTCGATATGCAATTCGCTCTATGCCGCATGTTGCTATGCCGAAGTGCTTATCGAAGCGATGCCCGGAGTTATCTAGAGTGTGATCGCTGCAACCACGGAAGGTCGCTCACCTCACGAACCGACTTGTCCCGACAGCCAGCCATGATGCCGACAATCATCGCCGTTCCCCTGCAGCAACCGTCACACCGTGCATGCATGCGCTTGCCGTGCAGGGCGGCGGATCAAGGCTGACCATGCCGCGCCATCCCACTGCCCTGCTGCGCCGCCTGCTTGCCGACAGCGTATTGCCGTGCGCGTTCGCCGCGCTGGTATTGATCGGCGTGCTCACCGTGCAACAGATGCGCAATGTGGAAGACACTGCCCACCTGCGGATCGCCGTGCAGCTCGAACAGCTTGCCGGTGCGCTGGAGCATGCTGATGGCGCAGGCGCGCAGGCGCTGCTCGACGGGGCTTTACATGGCAGCCCTGACGAGCCGTTGCAACGCATCGACCTGGAGGAAGCCGACGGCAGCCGACTCTCCAGTGGCGTGCCGGCGGATGCCTCGTTCGAACGCTACCGCCGGGACCTGTCGAGCAGTCCGGGACGCCGTCGCATTCTCACCGTTCACGTCGATGCAGCGCCGCGCCTGCGCGCGCAGTGTCTGATCCTGCTGTACGGCGTGCTGAGCGGATTCGGCATCGGGCTGCTGGTGATGCTGGCGACGCTTACCTTGCGTTATCGCGTGTTGATGCCACTGCGGGATCTGCAGCTTTCGCTCGAGGCCTTGCTCGATGGCCACAATGGAGAGGTGGGCATGGATGTACCTCAGCCGCATCGCGAATTCGCACAGCTGCGCGCAAGTACCGCCGCGCTGGCCAGGCAGCTGGCGACGCATCGTGCCGACTGGGCATCGAGCCAGCATGCCACTGCGATCGATGCGCTGGACCAGTTGCGCCAGAGCCACGCCGCGGAGCGTGGGAAATCGCAGTTCATGGCCCTCGTCGGCCACCATTTCCGTCAACCGATGCAGGCATTGCAGTTGATCACGGCCAGCCTGCATCCGGGCATCGACGCCGAGCAAAGCGCCTTGCTGACGCAGATGCGTTCAAGCGTGGCGACGATGACCCGGCTGCTGGATGCCCTGCTCGAGATTTCGCGACTGGACGCCGGCGTGGTCGCCGCGACGCCGGCGTCATTCAGCGTGGCAGACCTGTTCCTGCGTGGCCGCGCAACGCTGACCGAGGAAGCGCGCCAGCACGGCGTGAGCGTGACATGGCACCCAGGCAGCTGGCGTGTGCATGGCGATGCAGAACTCGCCGGTGATTTGCTGCAGCAGCTGGTGGGCAATGCCATTGCCCACACCGGCTCGTCCGGGCGCGTGCTGATCGCCGCACGACGTCGGGCCGCGGCGGTGCGCATCGAAGTGCGCGACAACGGACCGGGCATCCCGACGATCCATCAGCAACGCATATTCGAGGAGTTCGTGCAGCTGCATGTCGAAGGCGAGCGCCATGAAGGTTATGGACTGGGGCTGGCCATTGCCGCACGACTGGCCAAGTTGCTGGGCACGCAGATCGGACTGTGCTCCGAACCGGGGCGTGGCAGCACGTTCTGGTTCGAGCTGTCGCGGGTGCCCATCGCCGGTGACGATGGACCCGCAGCTACCCGGCGTGTGCCGCCGGCGATGCATCCGGTCGGCTGATCCCGACGTCAGGCCGCAGCTCACACCGAACGTCGTCATACAAACGGGCTATGTCCTAGTGCAAATAGGCCGTGGCTGCGTGGCTGCCTAGACTGCATGAGCTTCGAAAGACCGTCGGCATCATGCCGGCGGCTCGCAGTCTGGGAGGGACACCGCGTGCGCGCTCAGATCATCCTGGTCCGGCTTGCCGCCGCCATTCTCATCGCCATCACCGGCATGGCCACCGCGCAGGATCTGCCCGCGTTGCGCAGCCATGACGCCGCCGCCATCGATACATCCACGGCGCTCAACGCACAGGCACGCATGGACGATGCCGACACCGCACTGGCGCTGAGCACCGATGGCGCACTGTTATACGGCGCCAGTGCCGTGAAGATGGATGGCTACCAATACTGCAGTCAGGCCATTGCGCTGTCTGAAAAGGGTGAGCTTCGGCAAAGCGTGCGCGCCGCCAGCCAGGCGCTCTATCTCGCGCAGCAGAGCAAGGACGATGAACTGCTGGCGCGTGCCTACCGCGACCTTGCGATCGTCTATGGCTACGGCGGCGATTACGAGAAGGCCACGGCTTTTGCCAAGGTCGCACTGGAGCATCCAACGAAGGATCCGACCCAGATCGTCGGCCCCGCCCACAAGGTGCTCGGCGATGCCGCCGCGCGACAGGGCGACTACAACGCCGCCGTGGCCGAATACCAGCTCGCCATGGCAGGCAGCTCCGACCACTACCGCCCGCTGGTGCAGCTGTCGCTGGCCAATGCGTTGATCGGCCAGGGCGACGTCGCCGGCGCGCGCAAGCAACTCGATGCGATGAAGACCGCACCGACTGATCCCACGCTGGCGATGCAGCTCAAACGCACCGAAGCGAAATTGTTGCTGGCGGAAAACAAGCCCAACGAAGCACTGGTCCTGTATCGCGAACTGGAAACTTCCGCCGCCGGCAGCGATGCCGGCTATCAGCGCTTCTGGGCCGAGGACGGCATCGCGCGCAGCCAGCTGGCGCTGGGCGACAAGGCGCAGGCCGCCGCCACGTGGAAGCAGGCGCTGGACGGGCTCGACCAGGTGCGCGCGCAGTTCCACAGCGAAGAATTCAAGATGGGCCTGTTCTCCGACGTGCAGACCGTGTTCGAGCAGGCGATCGACCTGTACTCGCAGATGGGTGACACCGCGCAGGCCTTCGACCTGTCCGAGCGCAGCCGTGCGCGTGCGCTGCTGGACGAGGTACGCGACCGCGCGAAGATCCAGCCGGGCGTCGCCTCGACTGTCCCGGTCGCGGAACTGCAGAAGCAGCTGCATGCCGATGAACGCGTGATCGAGTTCCACGCCTTGCCTGAGCGACTGCTGGTGTGGGTGGTCGGCAACGATGGCATCCACGAGCAGAGCTATCCGATTCCGCGCAAGGATCTGGTGCGGCTGGTCGATGCGTTCCGCCAGTCGATCATCAACGGCCGACGCAGCGCGGTGGGCGCGGCCGATCAGCTCGGCGAACTGCTGATCAAGCCGCTGAACCTGCCGCCGGACGTGCGACTGATCGTGGTGCCGAACGGCCCGTTGCACTATCTGCCGTTCCAGACGTTGCGCGTGGACGGCCACTATCTGATCGAGTCACATCCGGTGTCGGTGACGCCGTCGATCAGCATCGCCATGCAACTGATCCAGCGTGGCAGCGTGGTACAGGGAACGCTCACGGCGTTCGGCAATCCGGACGTGGCCCCACAATACGCCCTGCCCGGCTCGGAAGCCGAAGTGAAAGTGCTGGCCGCAGCCTTCCCCGGCAGCCAGATGTTTCTGCATGGCGATGCCACCAAGAGTCGCTTCGTGGCCAGCGCCGACAAGACTTCGCTGATCCACGTGGCTGCGCATGCGCAGGCCGACACCATCGATCCGCTGTACTCGCGCATCCTGCTCGCGTCGGAGAACGGCAAGGTCAATTTTCTCGAGGCGCACGAAGTGCTCGGCCTCAACCTGGACAAGGTCTCGCTGGTGACGCTGTCGGCCTGCGAATCGGGACTCGGCCGCGTGGCCGACGGCGACGAGGTGCTCGGTTTCACCCGCTCGTTCCTCGCTGCCGGCGCATCCAGCCTGATCGTGTCGCTGTGGCCGGTCTCCGACGACGCCACGAAATTGCTGATGTCCACTCTCTATGGCGAACTGGCCAAAGGCACTGACGTGCAGGTGGCCATGCAGCACGCGCAACTGGCCGTGCTGCACAGCAAGGGCATGGATCACCCGTTCTTCTGGGCGCCGTTCAATGTGATCGGCAACTGGCGCCTCACCGCTGGAGCCAAGTCATGACATGCCTCGCCAGGATCGCGGCGCAGCCGCGGCGTCTGCCGCTGGCGATCGCGCTGGGACTGATCACCCTGCCCGTGTTCGCGCAGTCGACCAGCCAGGGCCTGCAGTCGCAGGCCACCCCGCAGATTCCCGCAGAGCGGCAGGCGGCGCAGCTGCCACAGCCGCAAAACACGCCCGCACCGCCGCCGGTGACCACGCCGCAGTCCAGCTTTGTGCTGCGCCGGGTGGTGTTCACCGGCGCCAGCGTGTTCCCCGCGGCACAGCT
>DASZCB010000779.1:0-1517 GCA_035943575.1 Rhodanobacter sp.
CCAGCGGCATCAGCTCCCACTCGTAGTCGCGGCCGATCAGCGAGTAGTAGGTCTGGTTCGCCACGAAGCGCGAGTAGCCATGCGCGTCGGCGGCGGCTTGCGACTTCATCAGCTGCCAGCCGGAGAAGTTCGATGCGCCGAGATAACGAACCTTCCCTGCGCGAACCAGGTCGTCCAGCGTCGACATCACACTTTCCACCGGCGTCATCGCGTCGAAGTGATGCAGCTGCAGCAGGTCGATGTAGTCGGTACCGAGGCGTTTGAGTGCGCGCTCGACGCCGGTGATCAAATGATGACGCGAGGCGCCGATATCGTTCGGACCATCGCCCGCACGCAGGGTGAGCTTGGTCGAGATGATCGCCTGCTCACGCCGGCCCTTCAGTGCTGCGCCAAGGATTGATTCCGAAGCACCATCCGAATAGACATCCGCGGTGTCGAACAAATTCACGCCGGCGTCGAGGCAGATGTCGATCAACCGCTTCGCCTCTTCGATATCGGTGTTACCCCACGCGCTGAACAGAGGCCCCTTGCCGCCGAACGTGCCGGCGCCGAAGCCGAGTGCAGGCACCTTGAAGCCGGATGTGCCGAGATAGCGGTATTCCATGGAAGCAGTCCTTGGTGAGTGTCAGAGAATGGTTTCGGCACAGGCCACGGCGGTCGCTCGTCGCGGTCGGCGGGTGTCCAGTTGCACGCTCCGCAGTGCGACGGCAATGCCTAGCACCGGCAGTAATGCCGCCACCCAGGTCACCGCGCCGAGGCCTGGTCCGCGACTGATCACCATGCCGCCCAGCCATGCACCGATCGCGTTACCGAGGTTGAACGCGGCGATGTTGAAGCTCGACGCCAGCACCTGGCCGCCGGTGGCCTTCTGCAGTACACGCAGTTGGAGCGGCGCCACGGTGGCGAACGCAGCGATGCCGAGCAGGCCGCTGAACGCGATCATCGCCGACTTGCTGTGCAACGCGAACGTCATCGCGCCGAGCACGATCGCCAGTGCGGCCAGCGAGCCCAGCAGGCTAGCCACCAGCCGGCGGTCGGCGAGACGGCCGCCGAGCAGGTTGCCGATTACCATGCCACCGCCGAACACCAGCAGGATCGGCGACACCGCACTGTCGGCGAAGCCGGTGACGCGGGTGAGGATCGGCTGGATGTAGGTGAACACCGCAAACACACCGGCGAAGCCGAGCACGGTCATCAGCAAGCCGAGCAGCACCTGTGGATGCGCGATGCCTTTCAGTTCTTCGACGAACTTCATCGGTGCGTAGTTGCCGCGATCGGCTGGCACCAGCGTGGCGATGATCACGGTGGCGAGTACGCCGATCGCGCTGACCGCCCAGAAAGTGGCCCGCCAGCCGAAGTGCAGGCCCAGCCACGCGCCGGCCGGCACGCCGAGCAGGGTCGCTACAGTGAGGCCGGTGAACATGATCGAGATCGCCGAGGCCTTGCGGTCCTCCGCCACCAGCCCGGTCGCCACCACTGCGCCGACACCGAAGAAGGTGCCGTGGGCCAACGAGGTG
>DASZCB010000780.1:0-2567 GCA_035943575.1 Rhodanobacter sp.
GCGCGAGACCGTTGATGGCGATCTGCTGCGGGCCGAGCTGGCTCAAACCCGTCGGCGCCTGCGTCACCGGATCGCGGCCGGTGTAGGTGTACCAACGCCACCAAGCATAGGTTGCGCCCGCCGCGCCAGCGTTCACGCTCGTGGGAACCGAAAGGCCGTACTTGCCGAGATTCGCGCCGAGTTTGGTCGAGCTGTCGCCGTTCACGTCCCAGGCCACGCCGAGGCGCGGCGTGAGCAACGGCATACGCATGAAATTCGCGCCGTTGACATTCTTGTTCGTGTACACGTCGAAGCGCGAACCCAGGTAAACCACCCAGCGATCGGCCGCCTGCCAGTAGTCTTCGAGATACGCGCCCTTGTTGATGGTGTTGAAGTTGCCGCCGTTTTGCAGGAAATACTGCGAAACGTACTGGCCGTTGCCCGGGACGGCTGTGCCGTTCGGCAGGATGGTTCCCGGCGCGGTGTAATACGTCCAGTCGCCACCCTGCGTCGTCTCCGTGGCGCTGAAGATGTTGACGCTGTAGTGCTCGGCGCCGAGCGTGATCTTGTGATCGCCCAGTTGCCAGTTGAACTTGGCGTTGAAGCCACGCTTCGAATAGTTCGTCGGGAACAACTGGTTGGCTGTGTTCGAAATGCCAATGTTGACATCCTGTTGCGTGACCGGATTGACCTCGGTGACATAAGGCAGCCCGGTGCCGCTGCTGGACGTCGGCGAAATCGAGTCCTGACTCAGATAGCCGCCCATGAGAACGAGGCTCATCGTGTCGTTGATGTGCCAGTTGTAGTTGCCGATCAGGAACTTGTTGGTCGTGTTTCCGGAACTCCAGCCCTTGTAGGCGCCCGCCGAACTCGGCGTGTAGTTTTCCGTCAAGGCATACTGGTTCGTGAAAGAGGTGCTGACGTCCTTCGAGCCGACCACGTCGAGGCTCTGGTCGGCGCTGATGTTCCACGTCAGGTTGAACAAGCCGTTCTTGTCGCGATTGGTGGTGTCGTTGCGGCGGTTGATCGAGTACGACGTGCTCTGCCAGTTCGGCGCATTGCCTACCATGGCGAAGAGGAACAGCTTGTCCTTGATGAGCGGGCCCGAGGCCCAGACATACTGCGTGGCTTCGGCGTTGTGCCGGTTGTCCGAAGCGTACGAGAAGTACTGCCGATTGCCATTGCCGTCGATGTAGTTGGAATTGGGCGATGCCGGTTCCAGGCTCGACGTGGCCGGGGTGAGGTAGAGCGAATAGCCGCCCTGGAATTCATTCGTGCCCTGACGCACCGTGGCCGCCATCAGGCCACCGGTGACGTTGGTCCAGCTGGCGCCACCCGCGCTCTGGATAACGTCTGTGCCCTGCAACGCTTCCGCCGGCAGGCGGTTCGCGCCGATGCCGGTGAAGTCGTTGGTCGTGTCAAAGCCGTTGTAGAAATAGCGATTCTCGGCCGGGCTTGCGCCGCCGAGCACGACCAGATGCGTGGCCTGGTCGTCGTAGACGGCGCTCGAGCGCAGCAGCGCGATGCTTTCCATGCCACGGCCGGTCGGCAGGTCGTTGACGATCTTCATGTCGTAGTGGTTGAGATAGGTTGGCGTGCTCACGTCGATCGGCGCAATGTCGAGCATCGCTGCCGCAGCGTTCACCTGGACGGTGCCTAATTCGGAAATATTGCCCGCCGCTCCTGTCGCGGCAGCGATCGTCGCCACGGGGACATTGGTGTTCGTCGTGACCGGCACCTTGCGCGAGCCCACGGTGTTGCCGTCGCGCTGGATCGTCACCGTGTAGAGGCCTGGGTTGAGCCCATCGAGTTTGTAATACCCCGACTTGTCGACCTGCACCACCTTGCGATAGCCCGTCGCGCTGTTCGTCACCACGACGGTACTGCCAGCCGCCGTGGGTTCGCTGCCGTACAGACCACCGGTGATCGATTGCGCCATTGCGACATTCGCACCAAAAGCACTCAATAGCGCCACGGCGAGCATGGTTCGCCTGAAACCACCTGCCTTGCCTCCTGCGTTTACCTTGCTTCTGGCTTCCTCATGCGCGATAGCGGCCGGCAACTTCGTGCCTTTGCCATCGACGGTAAAACCACCATTCTTTTCAGCACGCATTGATTGCCCCTCACCCAGTTCGTTATCGCCCTGCGCAGAAATAACCTCTCCCCTCTGCGCAGGCGGTTGTGGTTGCTCGTGGAAACGCATCCTGCCCACGGACTTGTTTGCCTCTTCTTCAAATTTCGAGCGCAAGCGTCTCCGCCGGACCCGTTGATGGTCCGTTTGACTACCCGCTTTTCAGTTAAGCCAGACGGTGCACTCGAACCTGAGAGAGCAACGCCTCCACCGCCCGCCGTTCGACGAAACCGGTTTCCTGACCTTGTGCATTGGCTGCCCCGCAAGCCACACCCAAGCGCAAGGTTTCTTCCAAATTCATGTTTCGCGTCATGCCCACCGTCATGCCGGCCAGCAGGCAGTCGCCCGAACCCACCGTATTGCGCACTTGCGACAACTCGATCGCGGCGTGCCAGACGCCACTCGCATCGGCAGCCACCGCGCCCAGCGCACCCATCGTCACCACCGGCATCGCGAC
>DASZCB010000781.1:0-2824 GCA_035943575.1 Rhodanobacter sp.
AATCCGAAATACGAAGCCTTCGTGACGCGGCTCGTAACCGCCATGGCCCAGCGTTACGGCCACGACCGCCGCGTGTGGGGCTGGCAGATAGACAATGAACCAGGCACCTTCCTCGATTACAGCAACAGCGCGCGTGATGCATTCCAGCGCTGGCTGCGCGAAAAATACGGCAGCATCGATGCCATGAATGCCGTCTGGGGAGGCTCGTTCTGGAGCAGCCGCTACGCCAACTTCAAGGAAGTGCGTCTGCCCAACGCCACGCTCGCTGCCGAAGACAAGCTGAGCCCGCATGCACAGCTCGATTTCGCCCGCTTCCAGGCCGACACCACGGCACATTTCCTCGATGCGCAAGCGACCCTCATCAAGCATTACGCGCGCTCCGGACAATGGGTGACGACCAACTACACCAACGTCACCACCGCCACCGATCCCAAGCGCAGTCATGCCCTGGATTTCCCGACCTTCACGCTCTATCCGGTCGCTGGCGCGAATGTGCTGGGCGGTGACAGCTATGCCATCGGCAAGCCCACCAACCTGATGGAAGCCGCAGCGTATTTCCGACCCATGACCGGTACGTTCGGCGTGATGGAAATGCAACCGGGCCAGGTGAACTGGGGTGAGATCAATCCGCAACCGATGCCCGGTGCGGTAAGCATGTGGATCTGGCATGCCTTTGCTTCCGGCGCCTCCCTGCTCAGCACCTACCGCTATCGCCACCCGCTTCGCGGCAGCGAGATGTACCACGAAGGCATCGTCGGCACCGATGGTGTGACGCTCTCGCGCACGGGGCGCGAATTCGTCGACACGATGCGGGACATCAAGTCGCTTGAAGCGCAACTCGACGCTAAGGCAAAGTTGCCTGCGCGAATGGCAGCACGGTACACCGGCTACTTGTGGAGCCAGGACGTTTTCTGGGATCTGGAGATCCAGCCGCAAACCACGCTGTGGCATAGCTGGGCCTACCGAAACACCTACACGCAGGCGGTGAAGAGTACCGGCGCACCGATGGACTTCATCGCGGAAGGCGATGATTTCAGCCGCTACCCGTTCCTGATCGCACCGGCCTATCAGATGGTAAGCGATGCGCTGGCGAAGAAATGGCGGCGTTATGTCGAGCAAGGCGGCCATCTGATCCTGACCAGCCGCACCGGTCAGAAAAATGCCCAGGGACACTTCCACGAAGGACCCTGGGCGGCACCGATCCTCGATCTGATCGGCGCCGATGTCGAAGGTTTCGACATGTTGCCATCGAACGCCAGCGCGCAGGTAACCGCGGCTGGCAAGACTCATGAATGGCACCGCTGGGCCGACATTCTCTCGCCACGGCCTGGTACTGAGGTGCTCGCCACGTACGCCGATCACTACTATGCCGGCAAGACGGCGGCAACCACCCGTGTACTGGGACGGGGCACCGTCACCATGATTGGCGTGTCGACCGATGACGGCGAACTGGAACGCATGATCGTGCGCAGCGTCTACCAGCGCGCGGGCGTGGCGATCGATGATCTGCCCAACGGCGTATTCATCGACTGGCGCGGCGGCTTCAATGCCATGGTCAACTACAACCCGCAGCCGTTTACACCCATGCTCCCGGCAACGGCTAGGATAGTGCGCGGCCAGGTGCCACTGGCCCCGGCGCAGACGCTGATCTGGAAGGACACCTCGCCATGATGCACATCCGCATCGCTGTGCCATGGGGGAGCAAGAATCCATGAGCGGTTTGATCGGACTCGACTGGGGTACCTCCAGCCTACGAGCCTTCTGGCTCGATGAGGCTGGCGCCATCCGCGAAACACGGGCACGCCCTTGGGGCATTCGCCATCTGCCGGATGGTGGCTTCGATGCCGCACTGACCGAGATCACCGCGGGCTGGCCTCAGCTGCCCCGGCTGGCCTGTGGCATGGTCGGCAGCCGTCAGGGCTGGCTGGAGGTTCCGTATATAGACCTTCCTGCTGACACAACGCAGCTCGGCAGCACCGTCCGCAGCCTACGCGCCAAAGATGGTTCGGACGTCCATATCGTTCCCGGCTTGCGCAATCGGCAAGGCCCTGACGTGATGCGCGGCGAGGAGACCCAGCTGCTTGGCGCCCTTGCACTACGACCTGCGCTGGCCACCGACTCCACCTGGATCCTGCCAGGCACGCATAGCAAGTGGGCCCGCGTGCGCGACGGTGCCGTGATCGACTTCTGCACCCTAATGACGGGCGAACTGTTTGCGCTGCTGCGGCAGCATTCAATTCTTTGCATCGGCTCGAATGATGCGGCAGTGGATCCTGATGCGTTCGGGTGTGGCGTCATCGCAGCGCGCGACAGCGGCAGCGCCGGAGCATTCAGTCGACTGTTCTCCGCCCGCGCCTTGATGCTCGACGGTGCGCTGGTGCCGAACTCCGTACCCGAGTACCTGTCAGGCCTGCTGATCGGGGAAGAGCTACGCTCCTGTCTCGCCACACATCGTTTCCGCTGCGAAGCACCGCTCCAGCTGATTGGCGACGCTGCCCTGTGCGCGCGTTATCGACTTGCCGCATCCCACTTCGACATCGATCTTGCGGAACCCTTGGTGGACGCCGCCGCATACGGGCTGTGGCAGATCGCCTGCCATGTCGGTCTGGCTCACGCCGGCTCGTCCACGACACCCAAGGAAGTCTCTCCATGCTGAGCCCGTGGCTCGATCACCTGCCCCTCGTCGCGATCCTGCGCGGCATCCGTCCCGACGAAGCCGTAGCCATCGGCAACGCACTCGCCGAAGCCGGTTTTCGCGTGATGGAAGTGCCGCTCAACTCACCGCAGCCGATGGAAAGTATCCGCCTTCTCACCCAATCTCTGG
>DASZCB010000782.1:0-4812 GCA_035943575.1 Rhodanobacter sp.
GCGTGACCGGCTACACACTGCGTTGATCGCCTGATCGATTCGGACGGCGCCTGCGCCAGGATGCCCGGCATCACCGGATACGCAAGCTCACGACGCCAGCCGTTTCAGTGGATGCCGAGTCCCTCGATACCGGTGATCGACGCGCCATCGAAGCTGCCCTGGTCGGCAAAGCGCCGGCCACGTTCGGCGTAATCCCTGAACTGATCGAAGCTCGGCGCACCGGGTGACAACAGGATCACGCCGCCCATGGGCGTTCGTGCCTTCGCTGCGGCGATGGCGGCAGTGAGATCGTCGACCCGAACAATCGGACAGCGCACGTCTGCCACACGCAGTGCCGATTCGATGCGTGCACCGTTGCTGCCCATGCAGACGATCGCGTTCGGTGGCGCATCGCAAACTGCATCAACGAACGGCGACCAGTCCAGTCCGCGATCATGGCCACCGACCAGCACAGTTACCGAACGACCGCCCAAGCTTTCCAGCGCGGCAAGTGTCGCCAGTGGCGTGGTGCTGATCGAATCGTTGACCCAGTGCCAGCCATCACGTTCGCCCAGCGGTTGCAGGCGGTGCGGCAGTGGTCGAAAGGACGCGAGCGATGCCGCAGCCGTGACCGCATCCAGCCCGAACGTTTCCAGCGCCGCCAGCGCGGCGCAGGCGTTGAGCGCGTTGTGCGTACCCGGCGCAGCGAGTCGGTCGACCGGAAAGATCTCGCGCATGCCGCGGCGGATCCATCCATCGGAAACGTGCCAGCCGGTGGGTTGGCCGAACAGCAGGCGATGCGGATGGGCCGCCGTGCGTTCCATCAACACCGGCTGCAATGCGTTCACCAGTAGCTGCCGCGATGGGTCGGCCAGCCGCAGCTTGTCCGCCACGTAGCGCTCGCGCGAGCCGTGCCAGTCAAGGTGCTCCTCGTACAGACTGGTGATCACGCCGAGCTCCAGCGGCGCGGCTTCGCCGGTCTGAAAGCTTGACAGCTCGATCACCCACAGCTCGGCTTGCTGATCAAGCAGTTCGAGCATGGGCATGCCGATGTTGCCGGCGAGTGCGGTACGCACGGCGAGCGCACGAGCCAGATGCGCGATGAGCGCGCTGGTGGTGCTCTTGCCCTTGGTGCCGGTGACCGCGATCACGTGCGCATCAGGATTTTCACCGAACCACAGCGCCGTGCCGGATGTGAACTGCGTCCCCTGCGCCTGCGCTGCCAGCAACGCCGGCTTGTACGCCGAGATGCCTGGCGACTTCACCACCACGTCGTACTGGCCCAGCCTCGCGGCATCCGGTTCGCCAGCGACGACTTCGAGCGCAGCATCGAACACGCGGGCGGCGTCGGCTTCGACAGCAGTGCAGAACAACGTGAGGTGCTGATCGGTGCAGCGCTGGCGCAACGCATGGATCGCCGCGCGCCCCTCGCGACCGAAGCCCCAGACGGCGACGCGACGACCGCGCAGATCGGCAATGCGCATCAGCCGATCGTCGCCAATGCCGGCTGCAATCGAGTTGGCACGTGATGTTCGGCCGATGGCTCAAGCCACGGCTCCAGCGCCAGCTGCGACGCGTCCAGCTGCGGCAGGATCTCGCTATGGAAGCGTGCGATCAACACGTCCTCCTGCCATTCCGGCCGCAGGCTCAGTGCATGCATCGCGGCACGTGCCTCGGCGCCCTCGCCCACGCACTCGAACGGCTTGTGGTCCTGGTATTCCAGCAGAGCGTCGAAACCGGCGGCCTGGCTTTCGTCATCGAGCAGGTTGCGGCCGAAGATCGACAGCAGCCGCGGCTTGGGCAGGAACGGCGCCAGCGCGAGGAACACGAAGTGGCACTTCGGGCATTGCCCGCACCAGCGGTCGGCCGGCTTCGGCCCGAGGATCCTGAAGTTGCGGTTGCAGCTGGAGAACACGTCGAAGTATGGCGTCAGTTTTGCGAACGCACGGGTGATCGCCAGTTCCGAATACGGCCGCAGCAGCGAGCAGTAATCCAGGTCGCTGGCCACGTGCGTATGCAGCCAGTTGCCGAGCAGCTGCTCGAACGCGTAACCCTTGCTCCACTGGTGGTTCACCTGCTGGCCGTCGTACTCCAACGTGGCGGCCGAGGCAGAGCGTTCGTTGGCGAACGCGATAGAGTCGTAGCCGTACAGGATTGCGGCGACGGCGAGGATCGCCGAGTTCACCGCGGTCACCGGAATATGCCCGTTCCACGCGCCGAGCCGGTTCAGCTCGAACAGGCCCGGCGCCAGCTCGCGCTGGATGTTCAGCGTGGGCAAGCCGGTGCGTTCGGCGCAGGCGGCGATCAACGCGGAATTGCCGACCCACACCGCAGTCGCCTCGCTACCGATCGACTTGATCGCCTCGACCGTGACCAGCGAATCCTTGCCGCCGCCGATCGGCACCAGCGTGCGTTTCGGCAAATTCAACGCACCAACGACAGGCGCAGTGCCGCCACGGGGGAACACAATACGCCCACGCAGATCCAGCCCGTTGCGATAGGCAAACTCGGCCAAACCGTGCAGGTACAGCTGATCGAGCAGCTCGGCGGTAGCGTCATCGAGCAGACCTGTCGCCACTTCGATCTTCGGTGGCACGCCGGCTTTGTAGTAGCTGATGCCGGCGATCAGATGCAGCAGCTTCAGCGCTGCGTCGAACGCTGCGGCACGTGCGGCCGGAACTGCCGGCGCATTCGGGAAACGAATCCGCTCGACCAGCTCCTCGCCATCGTCAAACGCATACGCCAGCTCGGCCACGCCATCGGCGTAGCTGCAGCGCACGAAGCGGAAAACCTTGGCCAACCGCGCTTGAATCATGTTGCTCACCAATACTTTCTCCAGCGCCATGGCGCTTATTCGATCACGATCTCGTCGGCTTCGTCGCGCAAGTTGTAATGCGAGGACATCACCTTGCCGTAGGCGCCAGTCTGCGCGATCAGCATCACGTCGCTCTCATGCGCCTCGGGCAGACGACGATCCGTACCCAGTACGTCACCACTCTCGCAGATCGGGCCGACCACCTGATACAGCGCGGTAGCAGGCTCATCGAGCCGGCTGAGATTCACGATCTCGTGCCAGGCGTCGTACAGCGCGGGGCGGATCAGGCTGTTCATGCCGGTGTCGATGCCCAGATAACGGAACGCGCCCTTGCCTTTCTGCTGGGTCACCCGCGCCAGCAGCACGCCGGCGTCAGCGACCAGATAGCGGCCTGGCTCCATCCACAACTGATACTGCGGATAGGCGACCTTCACTTCGCGCAACACACGATCGAGTTCAGCGATGTCCAGCGGCGCCTCACCCGGATGCGACGGCACGCCGAGGCCACCGCCGATGTTCAGGAACGCCACGCTGCCGATGCGCTCGGCCAGGCTGGCCAGTTGCACATACACCTCGCCCCAATGGGCAGCATCCAGCACGCCCGATCCCAGGTGCGCATGCAGGCCACGCACGGTCACACCATGCGCCTCGGCCAGTTGCAGGAATGTGGCGAGCTGATCCAGCGGCAGGCCGAACTTGCTGCCGCTGCCGCCGGTACGCACTTTTTCGTGGTGACCCAGACCGCGACCCAGATCGACACGCAACACGATCTCGCGACCGCGGAACAGCTCGCTCCAATGTTCCAGCGGGTGCAACGCATCGAGCGTGATCGTGGCGCGGGTGCCCAGCGCAAAAGCATAGTCGACACGTGCCGCGAAGTTTGGCGTGAACAGCAGCGGCACCGACTCCGGCACGATCGCGCCAACCGCTTTCAATTCACCCGGCGAGACGCATTCGAACGCAAAGCCTTCCTCGGCCAGTGCATGCAGGATCGCCGGATGCGTGTTCGCCTTTACTGCGTAATGCAGGCGGTCGACCGCGGTCAGCGACTTCAACGCGCTCGCCTGCTTGCGCACCGTCGGCAGATGGTAGACGTAGCGTGGCGTAGTCTCGGCCGCCAACTCCAGCAGCCGTTGCCGCCGCGCTTCGCGCCACCACGACGTTGCCGTCGCCGGCGATTCGCCGCTGCCGTACAGCGTTTGCCAGCTTGGGCCGAACAGCGCGCTGTCGTCGGTGCGCAAGGCGCCGGCGGCAATCAGCAGATCGTGCAGATGCGGCAGCAGCGTGTCGACCACTTCCTCGTCGACCACGAAGGTGAGATTGAGGTTGTTCGACGACTGCGAAATCATGTGCACACGCAGCTGACCAAACTCGGCCAACACACCGGACAGCGTATGCAGCAGCGAACGCATGCCGCGACCGACCAGGGTGATCGCCGCGCACGGCGCGATCACCTTGACCCGGCACACCTTGGCCAGATCGCTGGCCAGCGCCGCGATCGCGTCGGAGTCGAGCAGGTTCTCGGTGGGATCGAGCGACACGGTGACATTGGTCTCGGCCGAGCCGATCAGGTCCACCGACAAGCCATGCTGCTTGAAGTGCGCGAACACGTCGGCGAGAAAACCGACCTGCTGCCACATGCCCACCGACTCCATCGACACCAGGGTAATGCCCTTGCGCGCGCTGATTGCCTTGACGCTGGGTGCGTGCGCGCGCACCTCCGGGCCGATCACCGTGCCGTCGAGTTCCGGCCGGTTGGTGTCCTTGATCAGCAGCGGCACGCGCGGCTCGCGCAACGGCGACAGGCAGCGCGGATGCAGCACCTTGGCACCGGTGGAGGCGATTTCCTGGGCCTCTTCGTAGTCGAGTTTCTGCAGCAGCCGCGCACCCGGTACCTGCCGCGGATTGGCGGTGAACATCCCGGCTACGTCGGTCCAGATTTCCACCCGTTGCGCCTTCAGCAGCGCACCGAAGTACGCCGCCGAGGTATCCGAACCACCGCGACCGAGCAGCACGGT
>DASZCB010000783.1:0-5330 GCA_035943575.1 Rhodanobacter sp.
GCATCACCCCGCAACTGGCCGAACGCGAAGGCGTCAACGAGGCCGAGTTCTCCGCCCGCGTGCACGAGCAACTGGGCACGCCGGGCACCTGCGGGGTCGGCTACAACTCGTTGCGCTTCGACGACGAATTCACCCGGCAGATGCTCTATCGCAACTTCTACGAGCCGTATGGTCGCGAATGGGAGAACGGCAATTCACGCTGGGATTTGATCGACCTGGTGCGCCTGTGCCAGGCGCTGCGACCGGAAGGCATCGTCTGGCCAACCCGCGAGGACGGCTCGCCCAGCTTCAAGCTGGAACACCTGGCCAGCGCCAACCAGCTCAAGCAGGAGCGCGCGCACGATGCGCTGTCGGACGTCTACGCACTGATCGACCTGGCGCGGCTGATCCGCGTGCGCCAGCCGCGGCTGTGGGACTGGTACTACGGCCTGCGCCGCAAGCAAAAGGTGTTCGAGCTGCTCGATGTGGTGAACATGACGCCGGTGGTGCACGTCTCCTCGCGCTATCCGGCCAGCCGCCATTGCCTCGCCGTGATCGCGCCGCTGGCGCCACATCCGAGTCGCGCCGGCGAAGTGATCGTCTACGACCTGGCCACCGACCCGACCGAATGGCTGGCTCTGGACGAGGACGAGATCGCCGACCGCATCTTCACCGCGCGCGCCGACCTGCCCGAAGGTATCGAGCGCATTCCGCTGCGTACCGTCCGAGCGAATCACGCACCGGCGCTAGCGCCGTTGTCGGTGTTGCAAGGCGTGGATCAACAGCGCCTGCAGCTGGATCTGGATCGCTGCCTGGCCCATCGCGACGTGCTGCGCGCAGTCGACGGGCTGGCCGAGAAACTGCGGCGGGTGTTCCAGCGTGCCGCCGAACTGCCGCCGCCGGAAGATCCCGAGCTGGCGCTGTACGGTGGCGGCTTCCTGCCCGACGCCGACAAACGGCTGCTCGCCCAGGTGCGTGCCACGCCACCGACGCAATTGGGCGAACGCGCGTTTCCGTTCCGCGATCCGCGCTACCCGGAGCTACTGTTCCGCTACCGCGCGCGCAATTGGCCGCAGACGCTGGACACCGACGAACACGCGCGCTGGGAGAACTTCCGCCAGGCGCGACTGACCCGCCACACGGCCTTGACCGGCCTCACCCTTGACGACTACTTCACCCGTCTCGGCGAACTGCGCGATGATCCGGCAGCGCAAGGCAAGCTGGCCCTGCTCGACCAGTTGCATGTCTGGGGCGAGCAGCTCGCCGCCGGCATTGACTGAACCATACCCACTTCCAACCCATCGACCGCCATGCCCCAGAGCTATTTCACTCCCGCCACCTTCCGTTTCCTGCGCGCGCTCGACCGCAACAACAGTCGCGACTGGTTCCATGCGCACAAGGACGACTACGAGCGCCACGTGCGCGAACCGTTCCTGCAGCTGATCACCGACCTGCAGGCACCGCTGGCGAAGATCAGCCCGCACTACCGCGCCGACCCGCGCAAGAACGGCGGCTCGCTGTTCCGCATCTTTCGCGACACGCGCTTTTCCAACAACAAGCTGCCGTACAAGCCATGGCAGGGCTCGCGCTTTTTTCACGAACGCCGTCACGAGATTCCTGCGCCGTCGTTCTACATGCATATCCAGCCCGGCGAATGCTTTGCCGGCGGCGGCATGTGGCATCCGGAACCGGACGCGCTCAAGCGCATCCGCAACTTCCTCGCCGACAATCCGGCTGCCTGGAAACGTGCCACGCAAAGCAAGGTCTTCCGCGAGCACCTGACGTTCTGGGGTGAATCGCTGAGCCGCCCGCCGCGCGGTTTCGATCCTGCGCACGAACTGATCGATGATCTCAAGCGCAAGGATTTCGCCGTGGGCGAAAATTTCGACGAGGCACGGGCCTGCTCCACCGAGTTGCTGCCGTGGACAGTGGCGACGTTCAAGCGCGTCGCTCCGCTGGTCGATTACCTGTGCGCGGCGCAGGAGCTGGAGTTTTAATGGGGCGTCGCGTGCGACGCCTACTCGTGCTGACACTTGCCGCATTGGCCCTCACGCAAGCCGGTTGCGGTCGGCGACCTGCCACACAGGTACTGTTCGTGGGCAACAGCCTGACCTATGTCGGCAACCTGCCGGCCGTGCTCGGCGCGCTGGCTGCGGCGAACGGCCGATCGCTGCAGGCAGACATGATCGTGAAGGGTGGCGCGACACTGACGGAGCGCCTCGGCGACGGCTCCGTCACGCGCGTACTCGCCAGGCGGCACTACGACTTCGTAGTGCTGCAGGAACGCGGTGGCGATTTCCTGTGCGGCTTCGAGCCGACGAAGTGTCGTGACGCCAAGGCTTCCACCACAGCATTGGTTCGCATCGCGCGCAATGCCAGCGCCGAACCACTGCTGCTCGGGACATACCAGACCATGCCCGAGGTATCCGCCGTCCTTATGAACGAGGAATCCCAGGCGGCACGTGCGGCGACCGTACCCTACGTCGCGGTATCCGATCGGCTCCAGCGCGGGCTGACCACCTCGCCGAAAAAGTTGTGGCTCTACGCAGATGGCATGCATCCAGGACCCGATCTGGTGCTACTGGAATCCGTGCTGCTGTACCGGCAGCTTTTCGGTGCGCTACCGGCGGTGCATGTGTTCGGCGTGCACGCACCGATGTACCGACCCGACGCGAAGTTCTCCACACCGGCGCCGATCAGCCTCCCTATACTGAAAGGCAATGAGCAACGCGGCTACACCTATTCGCCACAGGATGTCGAGGACGCCATCAAGTTTGCTCACGACGAGTGAGGCATCACCAGTCCACAAGTGGGCGACAAAGCCCTATCCGTCCCGCTTCGCAGCCAGCAGCCACATTCCCACACCCGCGCCCACCAGCGCGGTAAACGCCACGTAATGGGCCGGTGCCAGCACGCCGTACCGCTTCACCAACATGCCGATCAACGGCGGGGTGAGTCCGCCGAACAACGCATAGGCGATGTTGTACGAGAACGACAAGCCGGAGAAACGCACCGCGGGCGGAAACGCCACCACCATCAACGCCGGCACCACGCCGACCACGCCCACGGCAAAACCAGCCAGTGCATACAGCGCGATGAAATGCGCGGCGCCGGCCTGCAGGTCGAGGTACAGCGCGTAGCTGCAAAGCAGCAGCCCGATCGCGCCGAACAGCAACGCACGCGCATAGCCGATGCGATCGGCCAGCCAGCCGTAGAACAGACAACCCAGCGCCAGCGCGAACGAAGCCACATTGTTGCCAAGGAACGCACGTGCCGGCTCGATATGGAACACCGACTGCACCAGCGAAGGCGTCATCAGGATCATCACCACGATCGCGGCGGTGAGCATCCAGGTCACCAGCATCGACAGCAGCACGCTGGACAGATGCCGTTCGAACACCTGCCGCAGTGGCAACCCACTGGCCAGTTCCTTGCGCGCGTGCATCGCCTCGAACACCGGCGTCTCGCTGAGCCAACGGCGCAGCCATACCGCGAAGAAGCCGAATACACCGCCGACCAGGAACGGCAAGCGCCAGCCGTAGTCGAGTATCGCCGCCGGGGTCAGCTCGCGATTGATAGCAGCGGCCACCAGCGAACCGATCAGGATGCCGACAGTGAGTCCCGAGGTCAGGCTGGCACAGGCAAACCCGATCCGCTGCGCGGGCACATGCTCGGCCACGAACACCCACGCACCCGGCACCTCGCCACCTACCGCAATGCCCTGCACCACGCGCAGTATCAACAGCAGCAACGGCGCCAGCATGCCGATCTGCGCATACACCGGCAGCAGGCCGATAGCCAGCGTCGGCACTGCCATCAGGAACACGCTGAGGGTGAACATTTTCTTGCGCCCCAGCTTGTCGCCGTAATGCGCCATCACGATGCCGCCGAGCGGCCGTGCCAGGTAACCCGCCGCGAAGATGCCGTACACCTGCAACTGCGCCAGCCACGCGGCGGTGTTCGGCGGAAAGAACAGGTGGCTCAGCGGAATCGCGAAAAACACGAACACCACGAAATCGTAGAACTCAAGCGCGCCGCCGAGTGCGGCCAGCGACAACGTGCGCGCGTCTTTGCGATCGAGCGCACGCGCCGGCACGGCAAGCAGCGGCGACGGGGAAACGGCATGAGACATCGGCGCGATCCAGGCGAGTGAAACGGGAACGGTAACTTACACCACCGCCCGTCAGTGCCGTGCCGCAGCCGCCCAACTATCTTATGGCTGCAACTTTCGGATTGTGCTTAGCTTGCCGCACCACGGCGCTGCCTTGAAGGGCGCATGGGTACGGGTGTCTCCCAACAGCACAAGGAGTTTCCTCAATGAGCATGAGCAAGCGTCTGGGTGCCGAATTCTTCGGCACGTTCTGGCTGGTGTTTGGCGGTTGCGGCAGCGCGATCTTCGCGGCGGCGTTCCCGGGGCTGGGTATCGGTTTCGCCGGCGTCGCGCTGGCCTTCGGCCTTACCGTGCTGACCATGGTGTACGCGGTCGGGCATATCTCCGGCGGCCATTTCAATCCTGCAGTCACCGTGGGCCTGTATGCCGGCGGCCGATTCCCGGCGAAGGATGTCGTGCCTTACGTAGTGACTCAGGTGATCGCCGCGATCGCGGCCGGTGGCGTGCTGTATATGATCGCCAGCGGAAAACCCGGCTTCGATGTCAGCGCAGGCAGCTTTGCCTCCAACGGTTACGGCGATCACTCGCCCGACCACTACTCGATGTACGCAGCGATCGTGGCCGAGCTGGTGCTCACCGCGTTCTTCCTGATCGTGATCCACGGCGCCACCGACAAGCGCGCGCCAGCCGGTTTCGCCGGATTGGCGATCGGCCTGGCGTTGACCCTGATCCATCTGATCGGCATCCCGGTCACCAACACCTCGGTCAACCCGGCGCGCAGCACCGGCGTGGCGCTGTTCCACGGCGGCTGGGCGATCGAGCAGCTATGGCTGTTCTGGCTGGTGCCGCTGATCGGCGGCATCGTCGGCGGGCTGATCTACCGCTACCTGCTGGAAAGCCGCGACGCTTGATGACCTTCCATCCCCGCCCGGCAACGGGCGGGGTTTGCGGCAAGTTCAGCCGGTTTCATAAAGTTCGATGGGCAAGCCATCCGGATCGGCAAGAAACGTAAAGCGCTTGCCGGTATACTCGTCCACCCGCACCGGCTCGCAGTTCACCCCGCGTTCCCCGAGCACCGCAATCGTCGCAGCCACATCAGACACGGCAAAAGCCAGGTGACGCAAGCCTTGTGCTTCCGGTCGTGACGGCCGCGGCGGCGGAGCGGGAAAGGAAAACAGTTCAAGCTGCACACCGGGGCTGACCAGCAGATCGCATTTCCAGGAATCGCGCGCCTCGCGAT
>DASZCB010000784.1:0-6127 GCA_035943575.1 Rhodanobacter sp.
AGCATTCCGTTCGCAGTAATTGGCTCGATCCTGCTGGCCACCGTCGTCTACATCATCCTGCAGGTCGCCTATATCGGTGCGGTGCCGCGCGAGTTGCTGGCCCAGGCCGGCTGGCACGGTATCGACTTCAGTTCACCGTTCGCGGACCTGGCGAAAATCCTCGGCCTGTTCTGGCTGGCCAATTTGCTGTTCCTCGACGCGTTCATCAGCCCCAGCGGCACCGGCATGACCTACACCGCCACCACCGCGCGGATGATCTACGGCATGGAGCGCAACGGCACGCTGCCGAAGATCCTCGGCAATGTGCACCCGAAGTGGGGCGTGCCGCGTCCGGCGATGTGGCTGAACCTCGCGGTATCTTTCCTGTTCCTGTTCTTCTTCCGCGGCTGGGGCACGCTGGCGGCGGTGATCTCGGTGGCGACGATCATCTCCTACCTCACCGGCCCGGTCAGCGTAATGACCTTGCGCCGCACCGCGCCGGATCTGCATCGCCCGTTCCGCCTGCGCGGCCTGTCGATACTGGCCGGCATCGCCTTCATCATGTCGACCGAGCTGCTGTACTGGGCCAAGTGGCCGCTTACCGGCGAGATCATCCTGCTGATGGTCGTCGCGCTGCCGGTGTATCTGTACTACCAGGCCAAGGCCGGTTGGCACGACTTCGCCCGGCAGATGAAGGGCGCCTGGTGGCTGGTGTTCTACCTGCCGACGCTCGCGTTCGTGTCGTGGGCAGGCAGCACCACGTTCGGCGGCAAGGGCTATCTGTCCTACGGCATGGACCTGGGTGTTGTGGCGGTGATCGGCCTGGTGTTCTACCTGTGGGGTGTGAAGTCCGGCTGGCGCACGCCATCGGTGGAAGCGGCGCAACTGGAAGCGCAGGCCAATCCGAATGCGCCCCTGGTGCCGCCGGACGAGGCGACCTCCGAACGCATTACCGGGCACTGAGCTTCAATCCTCCGGTCAGACCAAAAGCGCGCGGCTGATCACCGCGCGTTTTTTATTTTCGAATACCCCTCTCCGACTGCTCAACAACGGCACAAGTTGTACAGTGAATTCCTGGATCGTGACCTTCACGTTGATCAACCGAGGGACGTCAGATGAATCCGCAGAAGCCTGTTGGTACGAGAGTCAAAATTTCGAAGAACGGCCCTTATCTCATTTCCGGGGCGCTGCCTCTGCACAAGCAGACCATCGGCACCAACGAAGACGACGAGTCGATAACCTGGGATAAGGGACGGCAATATCCCGCGCAGGAGCAATACTCGTTATGCCGCTGCGGCCACAGCGCAAACAAGCCATTCTGCGACGGCACGCATGCGAAGGTCGGATTTGACGGCAGCGAAACCGCGAGTCGCAAGCCGTATCTCGAGCAGGCAGAAGTCATCCGCGGCCCGACGATGTCGTTGACCGACGTCGAAAGCCTGTGCGCGTTCGCGCGCTTCTGCGACCCGCGTGGCAAGGTGTGGAATCTCGTCAACGAAACCGACGATCCTGCGGCCGGCAAGCATTTCGTCAGCCAGACCTGCGACTGTCCCTCGGGACGGCTGGTGGCCTGGGACAATGAAACCGGCAAACCGATCGAGCCTGCGTTCGAGCCTTCGATCGCCCTGATCGAGGATCCTGCACAGCACTGCTCCGGGCCGATCTGGCTGCGTGGCGGCGTCCAGTTGATCGGCGCCGACGGCTTTGAATACGAGGTGCGCAATCGCGTGACCCTGTGCCGTTGCGGCGCGTCGCAGAACAAGCCGTTCTGCGACGGCACGCATGCGTCGATCGGATTCAACGATAGCGAATGAGTGCGCGCTGGCCTGCACCGCATCAGGCCAGTGCCAATACGTCCCCTAGCAACGCCTGCGCCGTCACCTCGGGCCCCGCACCCGGCCCCTGGATCACCAACGGCTGGGTGTTGTAGCGGGTGGTGGTGAGGGCGAACTGGTTGTCGGTGCCGTACAGGCGTGCGGCCGGATGGGTCAGCGGCACCTCGACCAGACCGACGCGGGCACGGCCGCGCTGGTTGAGGCGGGCAAGGAAGCGCAGCACGCAACCATGCGATTTCGCGTCGGCATGCAACTTCGCCAGCGGCTTATCCAGCTCCTCCAGCCGCGCGAGAAAAGCCTCGGTATCCAGCGCGCGCAGCGGTTCGGGCACCAGGCCTTGCACATCCACCTCTTCGGTGCCGAGCGAGAAGCCGGCGTTGCGGGCGATGATCAGCAGCTTGCGCGCCACATCTTCGCCGGACAGGTCGGAACGCGGATCGGGTTCGGTGTAACCGAGCTGGCGTGCCTCGCGCAGCAGCGCGGAGAACGGACGGCTGCCGTCGTACTGGTTGAACAGCCACGACAGCGAGCCGCTGAATACACCTTCCAGCGTGAGCAACGCATCGCCGCAGGTACGCAGGCGGCGCAGCGTGGACAGTACCGGCAAGCCGGCGCCGACGGTGGCTGAGTCACCGTAGCGGCCACCATGTGCCAGCGCTGCCTGCAACGCCCGCCAGCCGGGCAGCTCGCCACCGGCCAGTGCCTTGTTCGCGGTGACCACGTGATAGCCGCGTGCCAGCCATTCGGCATGGTGCGCGGCCAGCGGGGCACTGGCGGTGGCATCGACGATCACCTTGATCGCCGCACCGCTGGCATCCAGCGCGGCGAGCAGGCTGGCGTCGTCGCGCGCGTTACCCTGGCGGTTGAGCTGATCACGCAGGCTGCGGCTGGCAAGGTTGGCGGGATCGATCTGCTGACGACGCGAGTTGGCCGCACCGACCAGTCGCAACGTCGCCGCAGCGGGCGTGTTGAGCAGCTTCAACAAGGCGCCGCCAACCACGCCGGTGCCGAGCAGCACCACGGCGATGGCGGGTGCGGGAACGGCTTCAGCCGCGATTGCCCCGCGCACCGGAAGATCAGTGAGCACCGCGCTCATGCGAGCACCCGACGTTTGGATTTATCCACGGCGGCGGCACGAACCAGTGCCGCGTCGAGGTCACGCAACAGATCATCGCCATCCTCGATGCCCACCGACAACCGCAGCAGGCTGTCGGCGATGCCGGCGGTGCGGCGCGCCTCGGGCGCCATCGACGCATGCGTCATCGAGGCCGGGTGCGCGATCAGGCTCTCCACGCCACCGAGTGATTCGGCCAGCGAGAAATACTGCAGGCCATCGACGAAGGCCTCGATATGGGTCACGTCGCCGACCAGCTCGAAGCTGAGCATGGCGCCGAAACCCTGCTGCTGGCGCGACGCCAGCGCGTGGCCGGCATGACTGGTCAGACCGGGGTAGTACACCTTGCGAACGGCCGCATGGCCGTCCAGCTGCTCGGCGATGCGCGTGGCGTTTTCCTGGTGCTGACGCAGCCGCACACTGAGCGTGCGCAGGCCGCGCAAGGTCAGAAAACTGTCGAACGGTGCGCCGGTGAGGCCGTTGCAGTTGGCCCACCACTTTAGCTGATCGAACACCGCCGCGTCGCGCGCCACCACCGCGCCGCCGACCACGTCACTGTGACCGTTGATGTACTTGGTGGTGGAGTGCACCACTACATCCGCGCCGAGCAGCAGCGGCTGCTGCAGCGCCGGAGACAGGAAGGTGTTGTCGACCACCAGCAGCGCACCGACCGCGTGTGCAGCCTGCGCCACGTGGCGGATGTCGGTGATCCGCAGCAACGGATTGGACGGCGTCTCCACCCACACCAGCGCCGGCTTCTGCGCCAGGCCGGCGGCCAGCGCGACGCTGTCGGTGAGATCGGCGAACTCGACCTGGAAGCGGCCCTTCTTCGCCCATGCATCCAGCAGCCGCCAGGTGCCGCCGTAGCAATCGTGCGCAGCGAGCACCGTGGCGCCGGCCGGCACCAGTTCCAGCGCCAGCGCCACCGCCGACATACCGCTCGACGTCACCACCGCGCCGGCGCCATGCTCCAGTTCCGCCAGTGCGTTGCCGAGCAGGTCGCGAGTCGGATTGCCACTGCGCGAGTAGTCGTACGGACGCTTGCCGCCGAGCCCCTCGAATGCGTAGTTGGTCGACAGATGCAGCGGCGGCACCACCGCGCCGTGCTGGGTATCGCTCTCGATGCCGGCGCGCACGGCGCGGGTACAGGGGGCGGACTCGCTCATGATGGATCTCCGGTTCTTGCTGGTTTCAGGTGGGGAATCAGGCCAGCGCTTCGCGCAACAGCGGCGCGAGCTGCTCGGGTTCTTTGAGGAAGGCATCGTGGCCGTACGGCGACTCGATCACTTCCAGCGTGGCTGGGCCATGCAGACGATGCTGCAGCTCGCACAAGTCGGCCAACGGCACCAGCCGGTCGGACGGAAAACCGATCAGCGTGGCCGGCGTCGGGATCTGCTCCGGCTTGACGTCGTGCAGGTCGATCGATTCGGACAGCGCGAGGAAACGGTCCGCATCGAAGCGCTCGACGAAACGACGGCCCTGATGCGCCAGATAGTCCTCGACCGGAAAGTGGAAGCGGTCGTCGCGCCACTCCGGACCGCCGGCGAAGCGCCGGCCGAACTCGCCGCTGCCGCGATAGGTGGTGATCGCCAGCTGACGCGCAAGCGCAAGCGCCTCGTCGACCTGGCCACTGGCCTGGCCCAGCCGCACGATGCCGCGCTGCACGCTGCGCTGTGCCGTGCTGAGCGGATGCGGCCGATGCGCACCGGCCAGCAGCACCAACCGGTCCACGCAGCGCGGATGCCGCGCGGCAAACGCCAGCGCTACCATCGCGCCGTACGAGGAGCCGATGAAGGCATGCGCCTGCGGGATCTCCAGTTCCTGCAACAACGCAGCCAGCGCGTCGGCCTGATCCTCGCTGGATACGGAGCCGGCACCCAGCTCGTCCGGGGTCAGCCAGTCGATCGCGAGCACGCGCCAGCGCTCCAGATCGATCGCTGCACCGCTGCCTACCAGCGCCTGCCACCAGCCCGGTGCGGCATGACCATCCAGCGCAGTGACGTCACGATCGGCCGAGATGCCGCCCTGCACGATCAACGTGGGGGCATCCGGCGCGCCGCACCACAGATAGCGCACCTCGACCTCGCGCGGGCCACTGCCGTACTTCGGGCTGATGGTCAGCAGCCGCGTACTGCGCTGGGCGCTCAGGTCATCGCGGCGAGCCTCCGCATGAAAGCGTGCCGGCAGGTGGCTTGAAGCGTGGTTGGCGAGTAGCGGCTGGCTGGTCATGCGGTTCTCCGGTCGCATCGCCTGCGGGGTACCGGAGCCGGGTGTCATGCTTGCACAGCAGTGAAACTGCAGCAGGAATGACGCCCATCTCTCGGTGGCGTCGTGGCGCCTCCGCAGGATTTGGCACCGTGGCGGGAACGCTTCCCGCTGGTTGCCCCGGCATCAAAGGGCCTATCCCTCCGCCGGTCTCGATGAGTGAAACGGATAGTGAAGGCTTTTCTTATTGCTTGTCAATAGACGTCTAAACATCTAAACGTATATGCGTTTAAGTAATAACGCCAAAGAAATGACGTAAACATGCCAACTGCACCGCAGTATCACCCGAAACCCCCATGAGCCTGTGGCTGGGTGCGCAACTCCTGCATGTGCACCAGGCCAAACTGTTCAAGCCGGCGCTGCTGCGCAACAAAGGCATCCCGTTGCCGGACTGGTTGGTGCAGGCATCCGGGCGGAGGTCGATACGCGCCAGCCATCGCCGCTTCACGCGCCTCCTGCTAACGTATCCGCATGACTGCCCCCCCCGACACGACCGCGTTGCATACCCGCTTGCAGCGCGACGGCTTTGCCTTCGTCACCACCGACACCATGCGTGGCCTATTGCAGGCACAGGCGCTGAGCGACTGGCCCGCGTTCGCCGCCAGCTGGAACGATCTGGCCCCCGACGGCTACCTCGCTGCCAGCGGCCGTCATCGGCGCCGGCGCCACGCCACGTTCGCCGCCAACGCGGACGGCGACGTGCAGCGCCAGCCGCACCAGCCGCATTACCAGAGCCTGCAGTACAACCAGCTGCAGGGCGATATCCAGCGCTGGTTCGAACCCGTGCTGCCGGCGATTGCCGACGGCGCCAGCCTGCGCCACATCCTCGGCTTCTGCCGCGACTGCTTTGGCGCACTGACGCCTGCCACCCGCCATTGGCATATCGAGGTGCATCAGTTCCGCATCGAGGCGCGCGCAGGCGAAGCCGGCGAGC
>DASZCB010000785.1:0-4493 GCA_035943575.1 Rhodanobacter sp.
GATCGCTGCACCTTGCCTGCATCGCGCTCGTGTGCCTGTTGCCGGCTGCGCCCATGGCGGCGCAGACAGCAACCGCAACTGCATCCCTTGACCGGCGCATCGCGATCACCTTCGACGACCTGCCCTGGGCCAGCCTCGATCCGAACACGCCGATGCCCGCGCAGGGCACGGTGCCGCCGCGCATCGCGGCCGAGTCTGCGCGCCTGGTGCAGGCAATCGAGGGCGCGGGGGCGCCTGTCATCGGTTTCGTCAACTCCGCGCGCCTACAGGTCGGCGGCCAGCCGCAACCGGACCGCACGGCGATGCTCGACGCCTGGCTCGATGCCGGACTGGAACTGGGCAACCACACCGCCACTCATGCTGACCTGCACGCCGTCGGCGTACAGGCCTACGAGGACGACATCCTCGCCTGCGACCGTGTGCTGCGCCCGCTGCTGGCCAAGCACGGCCATGAACCGCAATGGTTCCGCCATCCTTACCTGCGCACCGGGCGCACGCTGGAAGATAAGGCGGCGATGGATGTCTTCCTCGCTGCGCACGGTTACCGCATCGCACCGGTCACGGTCACCGACTCCGACTGGATCTGGGCCGCCGCCTACGCCAAGGCGCTGGACAGCGGCGATGCCGCCACCCAGACGAAGCTGCGCGCGCAATACGTGCCCTACCTGCTGCTCATGGTGAACTACTTCGAGCACCGCTCGATCAAGCTGCTTGGCTATGCGTTACCGCAGGTGATGCTGTTGCACGCCAATGCGCTCAATGCCGATACCTACCCCGATTTCATCGCCGGGTTGCGCGCACGCGGCTACCGATTCGTCGGCATCGACGAGGCCATGCGCGATCCCGCCTATCGGCGCGCGGACGAATTCACCAGCGCGCTCGGCACCAGCTGGATCAATCGCTGGGCGATAGCCGCAGGCAGGTCGTGGACGTTCTATGGCGGCGTGCCAACTTCGCCGAAATGGGTGGTCGATCTGGCCGGCGTGCCCACTGGCTCGGAGTAGCACCCGCTTGCAGGCGGTAGCGTGGTGCTGCGGCCGGCCGCGATGCGATGGCCCTGCGATGCTGCTCAGCGCCCCGAGTGCCCCGGCTCGTCGTAGTCGCGATGGGTCAGCAAGCCAGGGCGGATCAGGTCGATGAACGCGCGCGCCTCGGCACTGAGGAACTTGCCCTTGCGCATCACCACGCCGTAGCTGCGCTGCGGGAAGTACTGTTTCATATTGCGCACGGCCAGACGACCGTGATCGGCCTCGGTGATGCAGATGCCGGTGACGATCGAGATGCCCATGCCCATCGCCACGTATTCCTTGATCACGTCCCAGCCGCCCACCTCGATCGCCACGTGGTACGGCACCTGACGCTGCTGGAACACCAGATCGACCAGCCGGTAAGTCGACAGCCGCTGCGGCGGCAGGATCAACCCGTACGGCGACAGATCCTCCAGCGCGATCTTCTCCTTCGCCGCCAGCGGATGATCCGACGGCATGATCAGCATCGGGTCGTAGTGATGCACCGGCGCCCAGGCGATGTCGTTCGGCACGTCCAGCATCGAGCCGACTGCGAAGTCGGCATCGTCCGCGCGCAGCAAGGCCAGGCCGTCTTTGCCGGTGACATTGGCCAGTTGAAGCTGCACGGCAGGGAAACGCTCGCGATACTGGCGCACCAGCTCGGGCAGCAGGTACTGGATGGTCGAAGTGCCCGCGGCAATCGTCAGCCGGCCGCCCTGCAACCCCTGTACCCGTGCCTGGAAATCGCGATCCAGCGTGTCCCAGCCCTCGACCAGCGGTCGCGCCAGCTCGTACAACGCCTCGCCCGCATCGGTGAGATTGATGCGGCGACGGCGACGTTCGAGCAGGATCACCCCGAGCTCCCGTTCGAGTGCCTGCAACTGCAGGCTGATCGTGGGCTGCGACAGGTACAACGCCTCGGCGGCGCGGGTCAGCGTGCCCAGTTTCACCACACTGACAAAGGCGCGCAGCTGCTTGTGTCGATTGCCCTTGTAGTAGAAACGCCCCCCAGCCTCCTTCACTGGCTCGCCACCGGCGCGCTTTTTTGCTGCGCCGCGGTGCGATTTTTTCGGCTTATTCAGCGACTCGGCGAGCTTTTTCATCGTCTATCTTCAATGCGTTAGTCGATATATTAGCTATGCTCATGATAATGATTGAAACATTCACTTTGTCAAATACATGATTTCTGCCTAGCTTCTAGTCTCCAACGAGAACGGAGCGAGCTCATGGCAGTACCCCGGGAACGACTCGATATCGGTGCCATCGAGATTCATGCCGATGCCGTCGGTTACGAAAGCATCCTGACGCCCGCGGCACTGGATTTCCTGGCGCAGTTGCACCACCGCTTCAACGCCACCCGGCGGCATCTTTTGCAGGCCCGGCGCGAGCGCCAGGCTGGCTATGACGCAGGCGACTTGCCGGATTTCCGCGCCGACACGGCGGCGATTCGCGAATCCGACTGGCGCGTAGCGCCGATTCCGGCCGCGCTGCAGGATCGTCGCGTCGAGATCACCGGCCCGGTCGAGCGCAAGATGATCATCAACGCGCTGAACTCCGGCGCGAAGGTGTTCATGGCCGACTTCGAGGATTCCTCGGCACCCACCTTCACTAACCAACTCGACGGCCAGATCAATCTGCGCGATGCGGTGAACGGCACCATCGAATTCCGTTCGGCCGAAGGCAAGAGCTACCGCGTCAACGCGAACCCCGCCGTGCTGGTGGTGCGTCCGCGCGGCTGGCACCTGGTCGACAAATTCTTCAGCGTGGGCGGCGAGCTGATGGCCGGCGCGCTGGTGGACTTCGGTCTGTTCGTGTTCCACAACGCCCGCGCGCTGCACAGCCGTCAGCGCGGCCCGTACTTCTACTTGCCCAAGCTGGAGGCGATGGAAGAAGCCGCGCTGTGGGACGAGGTGATGACCGCCGCGGAGGACGAGCTGCAATTGCCGATCGGTACGATGAAAGCCACCGTGCTGATCGAGACGCTGCCGGCCGCGTTCCAGATGCACGAGATCCTGCACGCACTTCGTCGTCGCGTGGTCGGCCTCAACTGCGGTCGCTGGGATTACATTTTTTCGTACCTGAAAACCCTGCGCGGACATCGCGACCGGCTGCTGCCGGAGCGCGCTCAGGTCGGCATGACCGCGCCGTTCCTGAAAGCCTATTCCGAACTGTTGATCCAGACCTGCCATCGCCGCGGCGCCTTCGCGATGGGCGGCATGGCGGCGCAGATTCCGATCAAGGGTGATGAAGCCGCCAACGAGGCCGCGCTGGCCAAGGTACGTGCCGACAAGCTACGCGAGGTGCAGGCCGGTCACGACGGCACCTGGGTCGCGCACCCGGCCCTGGTGGCGGTGGCTCAGCAAATTTTCGATGAGTACATGCCGGCGCCGAACCAGCTCAACGTGCTGCGCAAGGATGTCGTGGTGACCCGCGAGCAGCTGCTCGCCGCACCGAACGGCACGATCAGCCGCGCCGGTTTCGACAACAACGTCGAGGTCTGCCTGCGCTACACCGCCGCCTGGCTGGACGGCCTCGGCTGCGTGCCGATTCATCACCTCATGGAGGATGCCGCCACCGCCGAGATTGCCCGCGCGCAGCTATGGCAGTGGCTGCACCACGCCGACATTCCGGCCGACGGAGCGCCGGTCGTGGGCGAACTTGAATTCCCCGACCACGCGCCGATCGACTTCGCGCTGTTCGACCACGCCGTCGCCGCGCATACCCATCGCCTGCGCGACAGCCAACACCCTGGCGCCATCCGCGCCGATGCCGCCGCCGCCCTGCTCTCCGGCATGACTCACGCCGACCAGCTGGGCGACTTCCTCACCCTGCCTGCCTACGCCCAGCTCGCCTGATCCATTCAAGCCTGATCCATCCGAACTTTCGCTTACGGAGCCACGCCATGAAGACCACCCTGCCCACCGCTGAACAGATCACTCTGGATTGGAACAACAATCCCCGCTGGGCCGGCGTCCAGCGCAACTACTCCGCGGAGGACGTGGTGCGCCTGCGCGGCACCGTCGCGGTCGAGCATTCGCTGGCCCGCCGCGGCGCGGAGCGGCTATGGAAATCGCTGCACAAGGAGGATTTCGTCAATGCGCTCGGCGCACTTACCGGCAACCAGGCGATGCAGCAGGTCAAGGCCGGCCTGCAGGCGATCTACCTAAGCGGCTGGCAGGTCGCCGCCGACGCCAACGTGGCCGGCGAGATGTATCCCGACCAGTCGCTGTACCCGGCCAACTCGGTGCCGCTGGTGGTCAAGCGCATCAACAACACCTTGCTGCGCGCCGACCAGTTGAACCACGCCGAGGGCAAGGACGACACCGACTGGCTGGTGCCGATCGTAGCCGACGCCGAAGCCGGTTTCGGTGGCGTGCTGAACGCGTTCGAGCTGATGAAGGCGATGATCGAGGCTGGCGCCGCCGGCGTGCATTTCGAGGATCAGCTGGCCTCGGTGAAAAAGTGCGGCCACATGGGCGGCAAGGT
>DASZCB010000786.1:0-1709 GCA_035943575.1 Rhodanobacter sp.
GTTCATCCCGGCCGGCACCACGCAGGGCAACGGCTACGTCACCACGCGCGACGGCAACGAAATCAGGGCGTGGAAGAAGGCGGAAGGTGCGGCGGCGAGTGCGCCGGCGCAGCAGCCCGCCGCCAACCAGGCCACTGGCACCGCCACGCCGCCGTGGCAGCGCAGCGCCGCCTAAGTTTCATGGCGTGAGCATCGCACCAGCGCACGGAAGCGCGACTCCTGGGCTTAGCAGGACGCCTAGACGATGCACCGGCACTTATTCAAGAGCAGCGGACTGCTGTCCCGTCCAGGCGTGAGCGTAGGCCAATCGGCAGCGCAAGCAACAGCGCCAAATTAGGACAGAGGAAAGGTGCTGATCCGTTATGAGGTTTCTTGCTGAAGGAACGAAACGCACCGTCAGCCGTGGGGGAATCTGCCAGCCAGTTCCACGTAAAGCTAAAAGAGCAGATGACAGCCGGGAAAGACCGGCACTTATTCACAAGGCGGGCTGCTACCCCTCAGTAGCCCGCCGCAACCTTTCGAGAATGTGCATGGCACTGTTGCCCGACAAACCGAAAAGCCAGACCGTCGAAGCCATTTACAGCTTCTGGAAGAACACGCGCCAGGACAAGCCGCGCGGCTACCTCGGCGGAAGCGTCATCGGCCGCGAGTGCGAGCGGCAGTTGTGGTACGGCTTCCGCTGGGCCACCGGCGGCGAAGCGTTCGACGGCCGCATGCTGCGCCTGTTCGACCGCGGCCAGCGCGAAGAGGCGGTCTTCGTCAACGAGCTGCGCGCCATCGGCTGCGAAGTCTACGACGTGGACCCGGCCACCGGCGCGCAGTTCAACTTCAAGGCGGTCAGCGGCCACGCTGGCGGCAGCATGGACGGTGTTGTGCGCGGCATCCCGGAAGCGCCCAAGGCGTTTCACGTTGCCGAGTTCAAGACGCACAACGCGAAGAGCTTCGCGTTGCTGCAGAAAGACGGCGTAGCCAAGGCCAAGCCCGAACATTACGCGCAGATGACCATCTACATGAAGTGGTCGCAGCTCGACCGCGCGCTGTATCTGGCCGTGAACAAGGACACCGACGAGCTTTACGCCGAGCGCATCCACTACGACGAGGCCGAAGCCGAGCGCCTGGAAGCGAAAGCCGAGCGGGTCATATTTGCGCCAGAACCGCCGCAAGGGATCAGCAATGACCCCGCCTTCTACAAGTGCAAGTTCTGTCCGGCGTCGGCGGTGTGCCACACGACTTCGTTGCCGGCGGTCAGTTGCCGCACCTGCCTGCACGCCACGCCCGAGAAAGACGGCGACGGCCGATGGAGCTGCGCGAAGGGTTTCGTTCAAGAGCATGAAGATCAGTTGCCGCCGACTATTCCGCTTGATGTTCAGCGCGTCGGATGCCCGCACCATCTCTATATACCGAAATTGCTCTCCAAATGGGGAGAAGCAACGGACGCTGATGGCCCCGGCGACAGCTGGGTCGAGTACACCGCCGCCGATGGCTTCGTGTTTCGCAACGGGCCGCGCGGTGTGGCGAGTTTCGAGAGCACGGAGCTGGCGGTGGCGTCGCCCGCTCAGATCCGCGACGAGGAATTGAACAAGGTCCGGCTCGCGTTTGCGGGGCGGTTTATTGAGCATGTGGAGATGGGGGTGGCGGCGTGAGCAGAAGCGGATATTCAGACGATTGCGACGGCTGGGATTTGATCCGGTGGCGCGGCGCAGTCACAT
>DASZCB010000787.1:0-1844 GCA_035943575.1 Rhodanobacter sp.
CCGCAGCTACCGGTGTCGTCCCTGTGTCTGCCGCGAGCAACGCGCTAGCGGTGTCATCTTGTCCGGCAATCAGGGCGGCTACCACAGCACCGGAACTGCTTCGATCCCGGCCGTTGAGCCGGAAGGCAATATTGGCGTCCAACACAGCTACCGCTCCATCGCCCGCCATGCTGGCCGTTATTCCGCCTGGGGCACTCATGCCGTTGCCGATATGGCTCATTCCCTGGTGACCTGACATCGAATGCGCCAGTCCCAGCGCGATCCACAACGCAGTAGCGGTAACCGACAAGCCCCACACCGTAGCACCATGGAGAGAGCCGCTCGTGTCGTCGTTGTGGCCATCGAACCAGCTCGCAAACATGCCACCCAGAAACAGTGCCACCACCCAAGTGGCAATCAACCAAATGGCCGTGCCAATGCCGATACCTTTGACGCTTCCCGCCGCGTTCCACGCATCAAAGCTAGAAAAGCCCATGGCAAGCCCGGCGACATACAACATCCCGGCTACTCCCGTAGCCACCAACCATCCTGCAATGACGGCCCGAAAGCTCATCCCAGGTTCCAATGCCAATCGGTCCGTGACGACCGCATCATCATCTGCAACGTAAGACATCGTGTTCTCCTTGAAGCCGTAAAAAGCAGCTTTGGCGTTATTCAGTCGCTAGCACGTCTCAAGCGCACCCACGTAGCAGCGCGAACAGAATCAGGACGGGGATCGGCACACCCAATAGCCAAAGCACCACGTAGCCTATGCCGCCCTTTTGCTTCCCCGCGTGAGAACCTGTCGTCTGTTTCATCGCGTTCATAACTCTGTCCCTCCATCGATCATGATTTGATCCGAATTTTCAGAACGCTGCACCCGTTCGCGTAAACAGCTTGTGATGCCGCGCGCGAGGTATCGAGTGTCCAATGCTCAGCGCCGATCTGAAGCGCCTTTCGTCCATTCTTCTTTCACATACCCTGACGAATACTGCGTCGAAGGCGAAGGGGACAGAAGGTCACTCGTCTCGCTTTGGGCCAAAGCCCACAGTAGAAATCAAAGCTCGCTCATCGCCGAAAGACGTCAACTTCAGAGTCCAAGACATGTGCGCCACGCTCACACGCGGTGCGGAAGCCATGGAAAGAGGCCGCCTCTTGAACAACACATCGTCCATCAAGTCCAAGCCATCCCTGCTGCGAAAATTGAGCGCGGGCCTGATCACCGGGGCGGCGGATGATGATCCGAGCGGGATTGCCACTTACTCGCAAGTCGGTGCTGCCTTCGGCTATGCCACGATCTGGAGCCTCTTCCTTGCGATGCCGCTGATGATCGCCATCCAGGCGATCAGCGCGCGGATTGGTTGTGCTACGGGCAAGGGGTTATCCAGCAGTATCCGAAAATACTACCCGCGTCCTTGGGTTTATGGGCTGGTGTTCTCTGTACTGGTAGCCAATGTGATCAACCTGGCCGCCGACATCGGCGCCATGGGAGCTGCGCTGAAGCTGCTGATCGGAGGTCCGGCGGTGTTGTATGCAGCAGGTTTCGCGGTCGTGTCTCTGTTGCTGCAGATGTATGTACCGTTTTCCCGGTATTCGCCCCTTCTCAAAGTTCTCACACTCAGTCTTTTTGCCTACGTGGCAACGGTCTTCGTCATCCATGTGCCCTGGGGTGAAGTGGTAAAAGGTATCGTCGTGCCGAAGGTGCGGCTCAATGCCAAGTACGCCGTCGCTATCGTTGCCGTGCTCGGGACGACCATCAGTCCCTACCTTTTCTTCTGGCAAGCTGCTCAGGAGGCCGAAGAAATCCGCGATGATGACGATCGCGAATCATTGAAAGCGGATCCATCGCAGGGACCCGCACAGAT
>DASZCB010000788.1:0-1535 GCA_035943575.1 Rhodanobacter sp.
ATCTGCCATGTCGCCTTATCCACGATATGATCGTCGACGAAATCGATGTCGAGCCGTTGCGGCGCGATCGTGCTGTAGGCCGGTTCCAGCCCGGCAACGATCGCGCAGACGAACGCTGCGATGGCGCTTGCACCCGCGAGCCGCAGCCATCCGGGGGGTGCGATCAGAGGGACGATGACCACCAAGCCAAGGGCTGCCGGTATCGTGAATGTGGGATGCAGCACGAGGCCCTGAATGTTCTCGCCATTGGCTACCAGCGGCATCCAGATCACCAGCATCGCAAGCGCGGCAACAAACAGCGCCGCAGTCGCAAGCCAGCCGTGCCACGCATCCGGCGCAAAGGCCTGCGCGGCCAGCAAAACGCCGGCGATCAGCGCCGGAAAGACGAAATAGGGACTGAGGCCGGGCAGGAATGCCGCCGTCACGACACCGAACCCTGCAATCCAGAACCAGACGGCGAGTGTTGTCATGCGTGCACCGGACAGCCGCACCGTCAGCAGCACGGCGGCAAGCACGCCATAGGCGAGCGCGAGACGCAGCCAGAATGGGTGCGCGTATCCGGGAAAGGCCTCGCCGGAAACGAGCACTGCGATCTTGAACAACACCCACCCGGCGGCGCCCGCCACGATCAGGGCGACCGGCACGATCGCAAACGCCAGCAGGCGGCGGCCGATGCCGATTTCCTCCTTGTACGGAGCAAAGGCTGCGACCAGCAGCAGGACGAATGCCACGATCGCCAGCGGCAGCGCCCAGCTCATCGGCAGGCGCGGCAGCCAGGTGCCGAACAGCGTCAGATAGATGTCGTCGGAGCCCTTCAGCGACGCGAAGTCTGTCTGCATCAGGCCGCTCGCGACGCCGAGCATGCTGTCGCCGTGCATCTGCAGCGTCGACTGGCTCAGGTTCTGCCGGCGGTCGAGTGCGGTGTGGTAGTGCGCCAGCTCGCCGATGAAAGCGAAGTTGAACCCGGTAAAGCCGTCATTGAGGAACAGCGTCAGGTCGGTGTCGTTGGGCAGGAATTTGTAGATCGTCGCGAACAGCGAGCTCGTCGCATAGCCGGGAACGTTCTTCGCGTAGAGATCGATCAGCTTCGAGTCGCCTGGGCTCGTCTGGAACAGCTGGCTTGGTCCCTGATTGCCACGTGCCTCGACATTTACCACCACGCCGACGCGTGCCTTGAGCGCCGGGTTGTGCAGGAACGAAGCGGCGCCCAGCAGTCCGGCCTCTTCGCCGTCGGTGATGACGGCCAGCACCGGATGGATCGTCTTCATGCCCCGCGCCTGCAACGCACGCACGGTTTCGAGAATTGTCGCCACGCCGGATTGATCGTCAGCAGCGCCGGGACCAGCCGGTACGGAGTCGTAGTGCGCCAACAGGATGATCGCCCTGCCCTGACCCGGTGCAACGTCAGCGATGATGTCTTCTGTCGTGCCGCATACGATGTAGCCTCTGGCGGGGCGTCCCTCGCATCCCAGTCCGCGATAGACCGACGTCTTCACGCCAAGCGTGGCGAACTCCTTGCGGATGCGATCGCGCAC
>DASZCB010000789.1:0-1704 GCA_035943575.1 Rhodanobacter sp.
CGCGATGTGCGATGTGGAATCCTATTGCTACCTCCCGCTGCTGGAAGAGCTGAACTACATCCCGAAACACAAATACTCATTCGCGCCCGAGATCCTCGAACACAGCCGCAACATCGCGCGCCACTTTCGCCTCTATGACGACGCGCTCCTTCAGACGGGCGTGACCGAGCTGAAGTGGGACGAGGCTGCCGGCCGCTGGATCGTCAGCACCAATCGGGGCGACCGGTTCACGGCGCGCTACATCGCGATGGCGAACGGGCCACTGAGCAGGCCCAAGCTCCCGGGCATTCCCGGCATTAACGAGTTCAAGGGTCATACCTTTCATACCAGCCGCTGGGACTACGCCTATACGGGCGGCGATAGCACCGGCAATCTCACCGGGCTCGCGGACAAGACCGTCGGCATCATCGGCACCGGCGCGACAGCGGTGCAGTGCATTCCGCATCTCGGCGAATGGGCCAAGCAGCTTTACGTTTTCCAGCGCACGCCTTCTTCAGTTGATGTCCGCAACAATGGGCCGACCGATCCCGCCTGGGCGGCGTCGCTGCAGCCCGGCTGGCAGAGACGACGGCAGGACAATTTCAACATCCTGGTCAGCGGTGGTGATCAGGACGAAGACCTGGTCAAGGACGGCTGGACCGACATCTTCCGCAGCGTGACCGGCACGGCCGCGAAGGAGGCCTCGCGCAAGCTTGGCCGGCGCCTGACCGGTCCTGAGCGCAGCCAGATGATGGAGCTTGCGGACTATCGCAAGATGAACCAGGTCCGCGCCCGCGTGGACTCAATCGTGAAGGATCCGGTGACGGCCGAAGCGCTCAAGCCCTGGTACCGCCAGTTCTGCAAGCGTCCCTGCTTCCACGATGAATATCTCCAGACCTACAACCGTCCCAACGTGACGCTGGTCGACACCCATGGTCATGGCGTCGAGGCGCTGACCGAGCATGGCGTCGTCGCGAACGGCCATGAGTACAAGGTCGACTGCCTGATCTTCGCCACCGGCTTCGAAGTCGGCACCTCGTTCACCCGCCGCGCCGGCTACGACATCATCGGCCGCGATGGCGTGACGCTGTCGGAGCATTGGAACGGTGGGTTGCGCACGCTGCATGGTCTCACCACGCATGGCTTCCCGAACTGCTTCTTCCTTGGCTTCACACAGGGTGCGATCACGATAAGCGTGCCGCAGGCGCTGGGTGAACAGGCCGACCACGTCACGCACCTGGTCACCGAGGCGAAGGCACGTGGCGCCAAAATCCTCGAGCCCACCGCCGAAGGAGAAGAGGCGTATGTCGCCGAGGTGAAGAGCCTCGCCCGTCTCGGGCAGCGCTTCTACATGGAATGCACACCGGGCTATTACAACAGCGAGGGTGCTAGCGGAAACAAGGGCGGCTTCTTCTCCAACATGTACGGTGCCGGTCCGATCCGCTTCTTCGATCTGCTGAAGGCGTGGCGCGCCAACGGCAAGCTTGATGGCTTGGCGCTGCGCTAGCACAATCGATCTCACAACCCTGGACAGAGGTATCAGACATGTCTTCGAAACTTGCGGACGACCGCCGGATTGATCCACGCATCAAGGCGATGTTCGGCGCCATGCCGGCGGAAGCCGGGAAGGACGTCGCCAGCCGCGAGGAATTGCTGGCCAACGAGAACACTCCAGAGTCCAAGGCGGCGGTTGCTGCCATGACCGCGATGTTCGACATGGCAGAC
>DASZCB010000790.1:0-6164 GCA_035943575.1 Rhodanobacter sp.
TTCAGCTTGTCATACGCCGTCGAACCGCTCTCTGCCGTGTCGACGTGGAGTGCGTACGACAGGGTAGCCGAGGTCTTGCCGCTCGGAATGGTCACACTCTGCGACACCGTATCGGTGTGCGCCGAGCCGTAGCCATTGAGCCAGGCGAACCCGGTGCCGCCATGAGCGGTTTCACCCGAGCAGGTGCTGTTGGTGCACAGGACACCGGAGCTTATCGTCCACGGCGAGGCAGTGCCGCTTTCGAAGCCGGTATTGCCGAGCAGCTGCGACGAGCCACCGCCGCCGCCGCTGGAGACCGTCACCGATGCCGTCTTGGCGCTGGTCTTGCCGCTGACACTGTCGGTCACCGTCTCGGTCACGCTGTAGGTGCCGGCGGCCGCATAGGTGTGGCTTGGGCTGGCTGCCGTTGACGTGCTGCCGTCGCCGAACGTCCACGCGTACGACGAAATGCTGCCACCGGCATCGGTGGAGCTGTCGGTGAAGTTCGCCGTCAAACCGCTGGTCGTGTCGCTGAAGTTCGCGACTGGCGTGCCGCCGCCACCCGCACCGCCGCCGACAATCGGATGCGCGATCGCACACGAGTTGGTGTCGTTGGACCAGCTGGCCTGCTCGGTAAACGTGCCGGTGGCAAAGGCGATGTTGGCCGCGCCGCCGGGCGAACCCGCCGCGATCCAGGCACACTCGTCGGAGTTTTCTGTGGTGGAAGGCGCATTGTTCACCCAGCGATTCCATCCAACCTTAAGGAACACATCCGACACCATTTCATGCCACTCGTGACCGAGCGTCATGGTCCAGCCGTCGAGCTGACCGGCAGCGCCCGCGTTGACAAAGTTCACGCCGCAGCCGGCGCCGGAGTCTGTGTTGTACGGCTGGTTGCTGAACGCCAGGTTGCCGTACGGGGATGCGACCCCCTGGTCACTGCTGGAGGAGTGCCACGCGCAGTAGGCCTGTCCGCCATTGCGGGCCTGGTAATCATCCGGGTCGGTGCCATGCGGCGACAGGATGACGTAGTAGGCGTAGCGGTTCGACGCGGCGGTGGTATTGCCGAAATGCGTCGCGGCATTGATCGCTTCCTGCGCGAGCTGCGCGCCGGTTGCCTGCGCGGGCGAGGCCTGCGTATTGTCGTACCAGACGTCGGCAAGAATGCCGCCGGCCTGGTACGGCACGAAGCTAGCGTTCGCCGGGCAGCTGACTGCACCTTTGGCGACATTGGGACCGTCGCACCACTGGGTCAGATCCGCCGACCATAGCTCGCCGCCGGTGCCGATGCCCTTGAACATCTCCTCAGCCACTGCGGCGGCACCTACGGCGTCGCCGGTGAATACAGAGTCGCCCTTGGCATTGGTGGTGCGCACGCCCCACTGGTTACCGTAATACACGACGTAGACCTTCACCTTGCCGCTCATCACGCCCACACCGTTGGTGCCGCCGCCGTAGCTCAGCGTATTGGCGCCGACGGCTACCGCCTGCGCGGCCAGTGCGTGCTGGGCTTTCCACTGATTCATCTTGTTGTGCACGTCACGCGTCGGCAGCACACCGTGACGGTACTCATGACCGTTGGCCGGCGAATACGGGTTGGTTTCCGAGGCGAATGCCGGCGTGACGGCAAAGCCAAGCAAGCAGCCAGCTGCAAGAGTGTTCAACAAAAACTTGTGATTCATGAATGTGTTCCCCGAAATAAGGACGAGCGGGCCGGATACGGCCGCCCAGACCCCGTGGCAATGACATGTCACGCCTCTCGCGCGACTCTCGTAGTTCAACCAAACGCCATGATCTTCGCCGCGTTCCACCAGTGCGATCCCTCCAGGAAGCGCCTGACCGAGCGAACGGAAAATATGGAACGGGCATGAAACGTGTCGCGTGCAATACATCCATCACCGCATCCCCGGCGATGAATGTGGCATGACCATAGGCCTGTTGGATTTTTATTGTCTATAGGAAATTTGGAAGTATAGACGTCTATATGATTTTAATATTTTATCTTTCGACATGCATCGAAGATCATCTGATCACCAGTTTGCAAATCGCAAAAATGATAATGAGGGGCAGGGTCAGGTGAGCCGCCAATCGAGTGCGGAAGCTGCGGGTGATCCGATCTAATGAATATGGCACGGTCGTCCCAGACGGCTGTACGAAGCCGTCGGTGTGGTCACGAAAAATGACATTTTGAAGGGCCGTTTCCTACGGGCGTGCCGTCGATCTGCCTCGAGCCAGTCCCATTTACCACCTCAGAGGCGCATCTCCCCTGTGGTAGCCAGCAACGTTCGTCGCGCCATCCACGGGTTCGATAGCGCGAACCACGTCGGCACTTGGGCGGTGTTCTTGAGCAGCACCTTGAGGCGCACCTTCTGCTAGCCGAACTGACGTTTCACCACACGGAATGCCTTGTGATATTTCAGAGAACGAGTGCGGTTCGACATCATCGAATTCCTGTTTTTCTGGACAAACGGTACCCATGCGGCTGCAAGAGCCCCATGATCTCTGTTGCACCTTGATGCAACCCGCCACTCAAAAGAACTATCCCGCGACCTCTAAACCCTTCAATGCCTGCGTCCTCCAAAGTCCGTGTTACGCAGGCAAGACACAGCGTCGCTATCCCTAAGACGGGACGCGAATAAAAAAGCCTACCTGCAAGTTTTTACGATGGCGGCTGGTGTACCCACCGTTGGGTGAAGCCTCGGCTAACGGTTGTGCGAAAGCACAACCCTCGCAGGGGAGATGCGATTGGCCTGAATCGGCCAGCCCTGCTGCAGAATCTGGATCAACTCCTGCTGATCGCCCGTGCGGAAAACGCCGCTGATATGGATGCTCTCCAGGGAAGCATCGCCGATCTGCAACTGGGTCGGGCTGTAGCGATTCATTTCAGCAAGAAGATCCGGCAAACGCCAATCGTGGACGATCAAGTTGCCTGCGGCCCACGCGTCTGCGGTGGCTATGTCAGCGGGTTGTATCGGGGCGATCCGCCCCGTCCGATCGAACACAACTTGCTGTCCAGCCGCCAGCAACACAGCTTGCGACGCACCGTCCTTGGGCACGGCGGCAATGGAAAGCTTTCCTTGAAATAAGGTCACGGCTGCTGTATCGCCGTTGATTCGCACCTGGAATCGGGTTCCGACTGCGGTCACTGTCCCGTCTTGCACGTGGACAACGAATGGCCGCTGCGGGTTGCCTTGCACCTGAAACCGGGCCTGGCCATGCAACAGGTCAACCCGACGCTTGTGCGCGCCGTAGCGCTCGACCACTTCAGTGTTGGTATCCAGCACGATGGAGGAGCCATCGGCCAAACTTACCGTGCGTTGTTGGCCGACTGCCGTTATGTAGTGCGTGCCGGGTGGATCCACGGGCGCTGTGAACCATCGCGGTATAAATATCAACGCCAGGACCGCCGCGACCGCCGATGCTGCTACCGGAAAGAACCATCCGCGCCGAAACCGGGGCTCGGGCTTGGTCCAGTGCAGCGCGCGGTTCGCTGCCGCCACGACCAATGGATCTCTTACCGCATCTCCACTTTGCTTCCAGAGGTACTCGATCTCATGGTAGGCGGCGGCATGGGTCGGGCTGGCGGCGTACCAACGCTCAAAGGCCGCGCGCTCATCGCTTGGGCAGTCCGACTCAAGCAGTCGCGCAAACCATGGCTCAGCGTCAGCGGGCGAGCCCAATGCAGCATTTGTGCTGGTCGTTCTGCTGTCCATACTCATTTAAACGTGTCCGTGGATGAATTGCCTACCTTGCGTTTCAACAAGGTGAGCGCCGTGGCAAGGTGCTTTTCAACCATCTTTACGGAAATGCCACAGCGTTCAGCAATCTGTGCGCGGCTTAAGCCATGTACGCGCTTCAGTAAATAGACACGCTGACATTTGGGCGGTAACTCCAGGATAGCCCGGGTAAGGCGCGCCACCTCTTGCTCATACGCCGCGTGCTCTTCCGGCGAATGCTCGGAGGCACTTATTTCTTGTTCGTCCAGCGTCACATGCTCCTTGCTGGAGTGGGTGATCCCTACACGGAACTGGTCGTTCGCAACATTGACCGCAATACGGTAAAGCAGCCGCTTCCATGCAGACGCCGGCTCCGACTCCCGATAGCGAAGCAACTTGGCCATGCTTTCCTGCGCGGCATCTTCAGCATCCTGCTCGGTTGCCGTGCGCCGGCGCAAAAAATGCACGAGGTTACGATAATGCTGGCGAATGAAAGCATCGAAACCACGCACGTCCGTGACCTTCTCGATAGACGCAGCCTCCGATAGCAGAACATTCGAAACAGGGTCGCGCTTGTCGTTCATGCCTGAAATTTGTGCCTACATGTTGCCAATAAAATTTTCACGAAACCGCCCCAAGCCATTGTTCATACAATGGGTAAGCTCACCCCACAGTGCCCCAAGCCGCGCCTTGAACGGGCGTGAGAAAGTGAAGGGTGAGCTTCGTTTGCAGTGCCCAGAGAGTCTATACGCAGCGGTGACAGGTTGCACAAATCAACCCCTCCTATGGGCGAAAATGTGCCCATCCGGTAAAACTTGACACGCCGATGTGACTCTGTCGCGTCTCAGAGCCGTCAAGGCCGTCGCGGTGACGAGAGTTCAAGCTTCTTTCCGACGTCTTGAGCACGCACCTGGCGTTCCCGATCATGATTCCAGTATTGATCGCTTCCTTGGCTTTGGCGTAGCTTGTCGATAGAATCACATAGCCGTATAGACGCCTATACGAAAAATGTATCCAGGGCTAGGAGTTCTTGGCCCAAGGGGCACATTCTTGCGATGACTATCTCGATGGCCTTCCCACGCCTCATGCCTCAGGAAGAGCAAGGGCGCAAGTACCAGGGGAATCCGGCATGTTCTTTACCCGTAATGGAGTAGGTGGCGGCAACGCGTTCAGCTCCATCTGGCGTCGAGGTCCGGCGGTGGGAGTGGCTATGGGAGTGGCGCTAAGCGGGGTGCTTGGGATTTCTGCCCCAGCTCGGTCATGGGCCGATGTGCAAGCTATCGATGTCCGTCAGTACAGCATCGCGCCAGGCGATCTTGCCAAGGCGCTCGATATGCTTGCCTCTCAAGGTAATCTGCGCATCGTCTATTCGCCTGAATTGGTCGCAGGGTTAGCGACTCGTGGGGTCTCAGGGCGTTTCGCGCCTGACGAAGTATTGGGTAGGCTTCTCGCCGAAACCGAGCTGACATGGAAGGCGGTGAACGCGTCCACGTTCATCCTGCTGCGCCAGAAACCTCCGGATCAGAACAGATACAACACGGCGTCGAAGCATGATGGACCTGCTGCAGTAAGAACTCTCGATACGGTAACGATCAGTGGATCTCTGATCGACAGTCCCCAGATCCAGACGGCCACGCCGATTTACACGATAACCACGGAAGACATCAAGACTCGTGGTTTCAATAGCGTGGCCGAGGCCTTGCAGAATTCCGTGCTGGCTACCGGCTCGGTGGAGGGGCCCCAGCGCTTTGACTCTTTTACCCAGGGCGCACAAACGATCAATCTCTACGGCCTTGGCCCGAGGTTCTCCTTGATCCTTCTGGATGGCAAGCCACTGGCCAATTTTGGCCGACTCTACGACGGCAGTAGCAGTTTCAGCAATCTGTCGAACATTCCTGTTTCGATGATTGATCATATCGATGTCATGCCTGGCGGCGGTTCGTCCATCTATGGCTCGCAGGCAGTCGCCAGTGTGGTCAATATCGTCACCAGGCAACACCTCGATGGTGCTGAAGTCTCCGTGCGCACCGGCCGTTTCGATGCAGGCGGCGGCGCCAGCCAGCGCATAAGCCTCGGTTACGCTCATGCTTTCGGCAAGCTCAGTGCGTTTGCCATGATGGAACTTGACCATACTTCACCCATCTGGGGCTATCAACGTGCGTTGACCGCAAGTGCAAGCGCCAATCCCAATGGCTTGGCCACGCCGCAGTCTGAGTCTGTCATCGGAGACTTCGGTACAGCAGGTTTCTTCACGGGACAGGTCAAGGGCTATATCAGTCCATCTGCTGGCTGCGCCACGAATTTGTTCAAGGGCAGCACCGCTCTGTCCAGCAACAACGGCAATCCTGAGCGATACGGTCAATATTGCGGCTCGCCCTATATCGATGGCTACACTACGTTTAGCAATCAGAGTCGCAGTGTCGACGGCATGCTGAAGCTCACATATGAAGTCAGTGACAATGTGCGGAT
>DASZCB010000791.1:0-11704 GCA_035943575.1 Rhodanobacter sp.
TCACGAAGCGCGCCGGCCGCCGCAGGCTCGCCATCAGCAGCATCGGATCCATGAAACTGACGTGGTTGCACACCAGCAGCACCGGCCCCTCGTCGGGAATGTGCTGGCCGCCGTCGGCGCGTACGCGGTACAGCGTATTCACCAGCACCCAGGTGATGAAACGCATCAGGAATTCGGGCACCAGCGTGAAGATGTAAACCGCCACCACCACGTTGAGCAGCGCAGCCACCACGAAAATCTGGGCTGCGTTCATGCCCAACGCACTCAGTCCTAACCCGAAGCCGGCAGCAAGGCAGATCAGCAGTGCATTGATGATGTTGTTGCCGGCGATCACCCGTGACAGCTGGTGGCGTGGCGTGCGCGCCTGCACGAAGGCGAACAGCGGCACCACATAGAAACCGGCGAACACACCGATCGCCGTCAGATCCAGCACGATGCGCCAGCTGCCCGACGAGCGCAGAAACGCCAGCCAGTCCAACCCGTGTACCGCCGCCACGCCATGCCGCGCGAAATACAGATCCACGCCGAACGCGGTCAGTCCGAATGCACCCAACGGCACCAGCCCGATCTCCACCCGCTTGCCCGACATCTTTTCGCACAGCAGCGAACCGATGCCGGTACCCAGCGAGAACAGCGTCAACACCAGCGTGTTGACCGAACCGTCGCCGCCAAGATTGATCTTGGTATACGTCGGCAGCTGCGCCACCAGCACCGTGCCGAAGAACCAGAACCACGAAATGCCCAGCACCGCGTTGAACACCGCGCGATCACTGCGTGTGATGCCGAGTACGCGCACAGTCTCGCTGATCGGGTTCCAGTTGAACCGCAGCTCCGGCGCGGTAGCCGGTGCCGGCGGAATCGAGCGACTGCAGGCATAGCCGGCGATGGCGATCGTGATGGTTGCAGCGGCTGCGGCCCACGGGCCGATTCCGGCAAGCAGCATCAGCGAATTGCCCAGCACCATGCCGATCAGGATCGCCAGCTGCGTGCCCATCTCGACCATGCCGTTGCCACCGACCAATTCGCCGGGCTTGAGCGCTTGCGGCAGGATCGCGTATTTGATCGGCCCGAACACCGTCGAATGCACGCCCATCATGAACAGCACGCTGAGCAGCAGCACCAGGTTGTGCGTGTGGAAACCCCACGCTGCCAGCAACATCGCCAGGATCTCGAACAGCTTCACGTAGCGGATGATCCGCGTTTTCTCGAACTTCTCGGCCAGCTGTCCCGCCGTGGCCGAGAACAGGAAGTACGGCAGGATGAACAGCGCCGGCGCCAGGTTGGTATACAGCGACACCTGCCGATCCGGCAGCCCCATCTGGAACGCTGCCAGCATCACCATCGCGTTGCGAAACGCACTGTCGTTGAACGCGCCCAGCGCCTGAGTCCAGAAGAACGGCGCAAACCGCCGTTTGCCCAGCAATGCGAATTGGCTCATGCGATGTCCTGGAAGAGGAATTTCCGCATCGGCCATGCTGGCTTCTTCGGCAAGAGGATTATTGCCGCACGGAAGTTAGGGGCACAACAAACGAAAATTCCGCACGCATGGGAACTTATGACATTCCCTTGTTGAGCAGGTAGAAAACTTTCATCCCCAGGCAACTGTACCCACCTGATATACAAAAAACCGCCGGGGGATACCCGGCGGTTTTCTCGAAACATCAACCATGTACTTGCTGCGTCAGATCATCAGAAATCGTACGAAATACCGAAGCGGACATAACGCGGAGTCTGTGCGCTGTACGGACGCAGGTAGCTCGCATTCAGGCCTGTAAAGTTGCCGTTTTTATCGGGCCTGCTGTCACCGTAAATCGCATAGGTCTGCGTGGTCTTCTGCTGATCAAACACGTTGTAGACCGTGACGTTGAAGGCCAGCTTCTTGTCTGCCCACTCCGGACGATACTCGCCACCGAGGCTGAGCGTATACGTCCACGGGTTATGCATCTTGCCCGGGGAGAACGGCGCGCCATTGCACCAGTGATAGAACGCACCGTAACCCAGACCCGGATTGGTCTGATCGACGCCATATCGACCCAAGCAACTTTGAGGTGAACCAGACAGCACCAGCAGGTTGCCCGATACCATCCATTCGGGAGCAACCTGATAGGCGCCAAACGCCTTCAGCTGGTGCCGACGATCATTGGACAGATTGCCGTTGGCATAGTCCATGACCTGGGCGTAATCCCAGTCGACCGTGGCCGACACGTCGGTCTGGCCGATATCCGAACGCACCTGGCCTTCGCTGTTGCCGTAGCTCTTCGAGTACAGGTAGTCGACCTTGCCGAACCACTTGCCGTCGAACGGATGCTCCAGATACATATCCAGACCGTAGTACTGACGCTTCAGCGTGGTGTTGAACCCCAACTCCTGCCAGGTCACCGGCACGTTGTAGTAGCCGCCAGCCAGCTTCGCAACCTCGAAGGTGTTGGTATGACCCGGATTGATCAGGTAGCTGCCCTGGATCGCGCCCGGAGCGTAGGTGGAGGGATCGATGCCCATCGCAGCCATCTTGGCCTGGATCTTGGACGAGTCACCAAAATCATCGATCGCGTTGCGCAGTTTGCGATAGGTGGCCTTGGCGCCGTAGGCCCAGGAGTCGCCCAGCTTCTTGTCAAAACCAAGGATGAACTCGTCCTGATACTCGGACTTGAGGTTGGTCGAAGCGGCCGTCTTCGGATCACGCGGGATACCATACTCCAGGTTGGCCGAGATCGGGCCGCCGGTGCTGGTGGCGATCGGGGTCAGACCTGTCGGAACGCCATTGGCAGTAATGCCGGTGTAATTGAAGTACTCACGGGTAAACAGTGAGGCACCGGCCGCGCGCAGCGCCACGGTGGACGGCATCGCGAGGAAATAGCGACCTGCATTGCCGTAGACCTTGAAACTGGAGTCACCGTTGACGTCCCAGCTGAAGCCAACGCGCGGCGCCCACTGCGGGCTGGTCAGGCGAAGGTAGGGCACGCCAACGCTGTTGTAGTTGGTGAACTGGTCGTTGCGCAGACCCGCCTTTACCAACCAGCGATCGCTGACCTGCCAGGTATCCTGGATATATTGCGCGTGCTGGCTGACCCGTACCGAAGCATTGTTGCTGACGATGTACTTGTCAACGAAATACCCGTTGGTCGGAGCTGCCACGAACGGATTCGAGCCCGGAGAGCCGGTGATATAGCCGTTGCTGGCGCCGTATTCCCACGCATAACCGGGACCGGATGTGAGGGTGCCGTCGTTCAGATCTTCCACGTTCTGGTTGTCAATACCGCCAGTGATCGTGTGATCACCCAGCTTGTAGGACAGATCGATGCGCAGGTTGGTGTTTGTGGTCGAATGTTTCGGGTTCCGGATCGACAACACATTCTGACCATTGATGATCGGCGTGCCGTTGGTAATTGCCTTATCCTGGAACGTAGTGCCCAGCAGGTACGGCGTATTCGGATCGTAGCCCGGCGTAGTGGTGTACAGCGTGCCCTTCATCTTGCCGTACAGGGCCGTCAAGCTGAGGTCGTCAGTGATATAGCTTGTAAATTTGGCCGAGTAGAGATCGCTGCCGGTCTTGGTCGACGTATCGTTGCTGCTGAAGCCACCATCGCTATGGGTGACGTAGCTATATTTGTCGATCACACCCTGATACGACTGCTTGCTGGAAGCACCCGTCAGTTCGAGGATATTGCTGTCGGTGATGTTCCAATCCAGCTTGCCGTACCACTTCGGATTGTCAAAGCGGTAATGGGTATCAAACCCGGCGCTTCCACCCGATGGAACGGTGCCGACACTCTGGCCTTGTTGACGCTGGCCCTCGACCGCACCGAAGAAAAACAGTTTGTCCTTGATCAGCGGGCCACCGACATAGGCATCGACCGTGGTCGTCCATGCCTTATTGTCGTTGCGATATTGACGAATGGCACCCTGCGAGCCCACCTTGCTTGGATCATGATTGGCTGACGGGTTCACATAATAAAAATTGCGCGGGTCGCCCTGCAGATCGGTTGGAGTCCACTGAATCGCGGCACCGAAATGCCATTCGTTGGTGCCGCGCTTGCCGACTTGGCTGATCACACCACCGTCAGAGCGACCATAGGCCGCGTCATAACCGCCAGTGAGGATTTCCTGCTGATCGATGGCTCCGTACGGCAGAGCCAGACCACCCAGACCGCTAAGCGGATCGGTAGTATTGAACCCGTTGACGTAATAAGCATTCTCGGTAACCGAGGATCCGCCGAACGAGACCAGTGGCTGACCCAGGCTGCCGGTGATCAAGCTTGAGCCCGGAATGACGCCCGGTGCCAGCAACGCGATCGCCTCGGCGCTACGTCCGAGCGGCAATTTGGCCAGCTGTTCGGAAGTGATCACCGTGCGGGAATCGACCGCGCTGACGTCGATGGTCGGCAGGGCATTCGCCTGTACCGTCACCGCCGACAGGTTCTGAGCGTTCTCTGCGCCGAAGGAAATCTCGGTACCCGAACCCACGCGCAGGCTGACGTTGGAACGCGAATCGACAGCATGGCCGTCGCGCTGCAGGGTTACCGTGTAATCGCCCAGCGGCAATGCGCCCACGTTGTAATGCCCGGTCGAATCCACGACGACCTGACGCGTGACGCCCGACGTGCTCTTCACCAGTACGGTTTCACCAGCCTGTGCCTGGCCGAAGATGCTACCCGTGGTCGACTGCGCCAGTGCGCCCGTACCGACGATGCACAAACCAAGTCCGATTGCCAGAGAAGTACGGCGCAACTGAGCCGTCGTGAAATTTTTATGCGACTTCATAAAGTAGTGACTCCCCAATGGTTCAGCCCGAACGTTCCGGGCACATGAAGCTTCTTGTGTGTTCGTACCATCCAAGGACGACATCCCAAGCGATATGCCTAGCTCATCCCACGTAGCACGATTTAGCGTGCGCTCTTTCGCAAAAAAGTGCGCAAGTTATTGCGACGTTAATTCAAGAAATCACGAAGGTCAACACTTTGATAACTTTTCGTTGCGCATATTTTTCTTGACTAACCGCACTATTTTGCGGTATGCAAGTACCGTCATCATCCAGTCATCCGGCCAGCACCATGAAAACGCAAAAACTCACGGACTCGCCTACCAACGGAAGTTTCGCGGAGCGCATCAGGCTGCTGATCCAGCGCGTGGGCAGCGTCACGGAAATCGCCAGGATGTGCGGGTTCTCCGAAGGCGTGGTGCGTAGTTGGCGCGATGGCAATACCGACCCTTCGCGCGCCCGCTGTGTCACGCTGGCACACACACTGGGCATTTCACTGGTCTGGCTGGTGGCGGGTGAAGGGACGCCGCAGGTCGATCCCAGTGTCCCCACCGCGGATGAGCAGTACAGTTCGGAAAAAGTGATGCCGCACCGATCGCTCAACCGATTGGGCTCAGATGGTCACGCTACGGCCATGGCGGTAGACGCCCAACGGCTGAATACTGCGGTGCGGATCCTGCAGTCGGAACTGAGCTTGGCCGACAGTAGGCTTTCCCTGTCCGACAACACGGATCTGTTGACACAGCTCTACGAAATCCTCGGCCCGCGTGGTTCCCAAGTGGATCCGATCGCGATGGTGACGTTCAATCACCAACTGGCTGAACGGATTCACAAAGAACACGGCACCGCCTGATCCTGCGCGGCGGTGGTGGTCATCCGCAAAAAAACGCGGCCGCCATCATGGCGGCCGCGTTTTTTTTTGCGGCGCAGTCAGAGCAGCGCGATGTCGGCGATGGCGCCGAACTGCGCCTTCAACTGCCCGAGCAGGGCCAGCCGGTTCGCACGTACGGCCGGATTGTCGGCATTCACCAAAACACTGTCGAAGAACGCATCCACCGGCGCCTGCAGTTGCGACAGCCGAGCCAGTACGGCGGTGTAGTTACCTGCGCCCAACGCCTGGGCGGTCTCCCGCTGTGCTGAAGCGAGCGCATCGGCCAGTTCGCGCTCCGCATCTGCCTCGAAATGCGCCGGATCGACGGTACGACCAATGGCCGGCGCGCCGGCCTCTTCAGCCTGTTTGCGCAAGATGTTCGCGACCCGCTTGTTGGCAGCAGCCAGGCTGACCGCTTCCGGCCTGCGGCCGAATTCGGCCACCGCGCGCAGGCGCCGGTCGAAATCGGCCAAGCTGACCGGCTGCACCGCCAGCACTGACTCGAACTGTGCGTTGTCGAAACCTTGTTCAGCGTAGTAACCGCGCAGGCGATCGAGCACGAAATCGTACAGTTCCTCGGTTAGGATCGCTCGCCGCTGACCCGCATCCAGAACGGGCGGTTTGCCATCCTTACCTGCGCTCTTGTCGAGCTTGGCCAACCCCGCGGCCAGTGCGCTGTCGGGCAGCTGTTCCAGCGCCTCGACCAGGCTGCCGCGCAGATCCAGTTCCATGTCGCCCTCGATCAGCGTGCGCCCCAGACCCAGAGCGGCACGTCGCAACGCGAACGGATCCTTGTTGCCACCCGGCTTCATGCCGACGGCGAAGATGCCGGCCAGGGTATCCAGCCGTTCGGCCACCGCCAGCACCTGACCAAGCTTGCCGGCGGCAATCGCATCACCACCGAATCGCGGCTGGTAATAGCTGTCCAACGCCGCCGCCACGTCGACCGGCTCGCCGTCGTGGCTGGCGTAATAACGCCCCATCACACCCTGCAGTTCCGGGAACTCGCCGACCATGCGGGTCAGCAGGTCGCACTTGCTCAGACTGGCGGCGCGGGTGGCGGCCGCGGCATCGACGCCGACCCGGTTGGCGATCACGCGCGCAAGCTCGGCCACGCGCACGCTCTTGTCCCACAGGCTGCCCAGCGCCTGCTGATAGGTGACGCTCTTGAGCTGCTCCTGATAGCTGGCCAGTGGTGTCTTCAGATCCTCGTCCCAGAAAAACTTGGCATCGGCGAAGCGCGGCCGGATCACCCGTTCGTAACCCTTGCGAATCTCGGCCGGATCCTTGCTCTGGATATTCGCAATACCGATGAAATGCTCAGTGAGCTTGCCGTCGGCGTCGAATACCGGCACGAACTTCTGGTTCGCCACCATGGTGGTCACCAGCGCTTCGGGCGGCACACTGAGGAACTCGCGCTCGAACGTGCAGGCAATCGCCATCGGCCATTCGGTGAGGTTGGCCAGCTCGTCCAGCAGCGCATCATCCAGCCGCGGCACGCCGCCAGTCTGTTTGGCGGCTTGGTCGATCTCCGCATGGATCCGCTGGCGCCGCTCGCGTGGATCGGCCAGCACATTGGCCGCACGCATCGCGTCCAGCCAGCCGTCCGCATCGGCCACGTGCACCGGTTGCGGGTGCATGAAACGATGGCCGCGCGACTTGCGCCCGCTGTGCAAACCCAACACTTCGCCGTCGATGATCTCGGCACCATGCAGGATCACCAACCAGTGCACCGGGCGCACGAAACTGTAGTCGTGGTCGGCCCAGCGCATCGGCCGCGGGATCGGCAACGCCTTCAGCGCCTCGTCGATGATTTCCGGCAACAGCGAGGCCACCGGCTGACCGGGCTTGAGCGTGCGCCAGACATACCACGCGCCCTTGTCGGTCTCCAGCTTTTCCAGTTGCTCGACGTCGACGCCGCAGGATTGCGCAAAGCCGAGCAGCGCCTTGGATGGTTGACCCTCGGCATCCAGCGCGGCACTCAGCGCCGGACCACGACGCTCGATCGCCTGTTCGGGCTGGGCTGCTGCGACACCGGGAATGTGCACAGCCAAACGGCGCGGTGACGCATAGGCCTGTGCCAGATCGAGCCCGGCGACGATGCCGCGCTTGGCCAAGCCGTCGCAGATGCCGCGCAGGAAGGCCCCGGAAAGTTCGTCCAGTGCCTTCGGCGGCAGTTCCTCGGTACCGAGTTCGATCAACAGCGGCTTATGCTCAGCCATGAGCCGGCTCCTTCACTTGCTTCAGGCCCGGGAAACCGAGTTTCTCGCGCTGTGCCACATAAGTTTCGGCTACGCCGCGTGACAGCGTGCGCACGCGCAGGATGTAACGCTGGCGCTCGGTGACGCTGATCGCACGGCGCGCGTCGAGCAGGTTGAACGTGTGGCTGGCCTTCATCACCTGCTCGTAAGCCGGCAGCGGCAGGTTCGCCGCGATCAGCTGGTTCGCGGTCGCCTCGCACACATCGAACCAGCGCAGCAGTTCGGGCACGTTGGCGTGCTCGAAGTTGTAGGTGCTCTGCTCCACTTCGTTCTGCAGGAACACGTCGCCGTAGGTCACCACGCCTCGCGGGCCGTCGGTCCAGATCAGGTCGTAGACGTTATCCACGTTCTGCAAGTACATCGCCAGACGTTCCAGGCCATAGGTGATCTCACCGGTCACCGGGCGGCATTCCAGTCCGCCGGCTTGCTGGAAGTAGGTGAACTGGGTCACTTCCATGCCATTCAACCAAACTTCCCAGCCGAGGCCCCAGGCACCCAGCGTGGGCGATTCCCAGTTGTCCTCGACGAAGCGTAGATCGTGCACCAGCGGATCGAGACCGAGCTCCTTCAGCGAACCGATGTACAGCTCCAGGATATTCTCCGGGTTCGGCTTCATCACCACTTGGTACTGGTAGTAGTGCTGCAGGCGATTCGGATTCTCGCCGTAGCGGCCGTCAGTAGGGCGCCGCGATGGCTGCACATAGGCGGCCGCCCACGGCTCGGGACCGAGCGCGCGCAGAAACGTGGCGGGATGAAACGTGCCGGCACCGACCTCGGTATCGAGCGGTTGCAGCAGCACGCAACCCTGCGCCGCCCAGTAGCGGTTGAGGGTCTGGATCACATCCTGGAAGGTGCGCGCGGACATGGCTTTCCGTGACCTTGGGTAAAGCGCGCTAGTATAGCCGCAGCTCGCTTTCCCACTGGGTCCGCCGGTAAAAAGCACCGCGGGGAGACATAACCGGATGGCCGCATCACCACAAATTGCATCGCTGCTCGGCCGGCGTGGCCGGCTGGAGCTGGACGATCTGCTGGCCGCTCTGGTGGTCGATGGTTACCTGCTCGCCGAAGACGCCAAGCAGGTGCGCATGGGGGCACGCGCCGGGCGCAGCTCGGTGGAACTGCACCCGCTGGTGCTGATCGCCAACGCCAAGCTGGCGAACCAGCATGGCACCGGTCGCCCGTTGAGCCTGGAAGGTCTGACCGAATGGTTGGCCAACCACGCCGGGTTGCCGTACCTGAAAATCGATCCGATGAAGATCAATGTCGCCTCGGTAACCCAGGTGGTGAGTCACGCCTACGCCAAGCGCCACCGGATCCTGCCGATCGCGGCCGCACCGGGCGAGGTGACGTTTGCCACCTGTGAACCCTTCGAGGCAGGCTGGGCTCCCGATCTGGCGCAGATGCTGCGGCGGGACATCAAGCGTGTGGTGGCGAGCCCGGTCGACATCAATCGCTACCTGCAGGAGTTCTATGGCGTCCAGCGCTCGATCCAGCTGGCACAGGACGCCAAGACCGGCAACGACAGTTCCGCGGCCATCCTCAACTTCGAGCAGCTGGTCGAACTGGGCAAGAGCGGCGAGGTTGGTGCCGATGACCGCCATGTGGTGCACATCGTCGACTGGCTGCTGCAGTACGCGTTCGAACAGCGCGCCTCGGACATCCATCTGGAACCACGCCGCGACACCGGGCATATCCGCTTCCGCATCGACGGCATCATGCAGAAGGTGTTCGAGCTGCCCGCACCGGTGATGACCGCGGTGACCGCGCGCATCAAGATCCTGGCGCGCATGGACGTGGCCGAGAAGCGTCGCCCGCAGGACGGCCGCATCAAGACCCGCTCGGCTTCCGGCCGCGAAGTGGAGTTGCGCATCTCGAACATGCCCACCGCGTTTGGCGAGAAAGTGGTGATGCGCATCTTCGACCCGGACCTGGTGGTCAAGGACTTTGCCCAGCTCGGCTTCTCGCCCGGCGAGAGCGCCAACTGGCGCAGCATGGTCGAACGCCCGCACGGTATCGTGCTGGTCACCGGCCCGACCGGTTCGGGCAAGACCACCACGCTGTATTCCACGCTGAAGCATCTGGCCACGCCGGAACTCAACGTGTGCACGGTGGAAGATCCGATCGAGATGGTCTCGCCCGAATTCAACCAGATGCAGGTACATGCCGCGATCGATTTGGACTTCGCCGCCGGCGTGCGCACGCTGCTGCGACAGGATCCGGACATCATCATGGTCGGCGAGATCCGCGATCTGGAAACCGCACAGATGGCAGTGCAGGCCTCGCTCACCGGCCATCTGGTGCTGTCCACCCTGCACACCAATGACGCGCCGAGCGCGGTAACCCGCCTGCTCGATCTGGGTGTGCCGCATTATCTGATCCAGTCCACCCTGACTGGCGTGGTCGCGCAGCGGCTGGTACGCACCCTGTGCCCGCACTGCAAGCAGGCGACGACACAGGATCCGCAGGCATGGACCGTGCTCACCCACGGCTGGGCGATCCCGGTGCCGGAACAGGTGTTTCAGCCTGTTGGATGCCTGGAATGCCGCAATACCGGGTTCATGGGCCGCACCGGCATCTACGAGATGATGAAGCTGTCGCCGCGATTGCGCGGGCTGATCTCGGCCCAGCTCGACCTGAGTGGCTTCGGCCAGGCGGCGCTGTCCGAGGGTATGCGGCCGTTGCGCATCTCCGCCGCCGACCAGGTCGCTGCCGGGCTTACCACGGTGCAGGAGATTCTCACCGTGTTGCCGCCGATCGAGGCCTTCGACGATACTCAGCCGTAAAGACGGCCAAACCATTCACGACCAACGCCCTGCATGAAGCACGTATTGATCATTCGTACCGGCCGCGCGCCGGATGCCATCCGCGCCCGTCACGGCGACTTCCCTCACTGGTTCAAACTTGGCGCAGGGTTGCGTGCGCAGCAGCTGCGGATCGTCGATGTCGCGGCTGGCGAAGCGCTGCCATCGCCGCACGAAGTCAGTGGCACCATGATCACCGGATCGGCGGCCATGGTCACCGAGCGTGCGGCATGGAGCGAGCGAACTGCCGGCTGGATTCGCGATGCGATGGACATCGAACTGCCGCTATTCGGCGTTTGCTACGGTCATCAATTGATGGCTCATGCACTGGGCGGACGCGTCGATTACCTGCCGGGCGGACGCGAGATCGGTACCCAATGCATCGAGCTGTCGCCTAATGTCGCGCATGATTCCCTGGTCGCCGCGCTGCCAGCCAGCTTCCGCGCGCACACCACCCACGAGCAAAGCGTACTCGAGCCGCCCCATGGTTCCACCGTACTGGCCCGCTCGGCGCGGGATCCGCATCAATTGCTTCGCTATGGGCCAAGCGCTGTCAGTGCGCAATTCCACCCGGAGTTCAACGCCGAGGTGATGCGTGCCTATATCAAGCGCAAGCATGCCGATATGCAGCGCGAAGGCGCGGATCCGCGACAGGTCTTCAGCGCGGTGGCAGCCACGCCACTCGCGCGCCGACTGCTTCGCCTGTTTTCACGTCGACATGGCTGGAGCACGGTCACTGGTTGAAGCTTGCGCATTCAACCGCGCAAGCGGCGGGCAATCGCGTCGCGCGAAAACAGCGCGAACACCAGACCAAACACAAAGCCGCCGATATGCGCCCACCACACGTAGGCGCCGTAGCTCGGCCCGGCGTAGCTGAACAGCAATTGCAGCAGCACCCAGATGCCGATCAACAGAAAGGCCGGCACCCGCACAAACTCCAGATACAGACCCAGCGGCAACACCAGCCCAAGTTTGGCGCGTGGAAACAGTGCCACATAAGTGCCCACCACTG
>DASZCB010000792.1:0-7490 GCA_035943575.1 Rhodanobacter sp.
CATCCGCGAAGGCCCTGCAGGGTCAGTCGGCAGCCGAAGACTTGCCGCCTGATGCCGCAGGAGCCGGTGACGCCACCGGAGTCGCCGGTGCGGCAGGCAACGACGCACCGCCGCCGTCTGCCGGCCTGGATTCGCCGCCGCCGGATCCTTCGGCCAGGTTGCGCTTCTTGTCGCCGTCCTTCTTGAAGTCGGTTTCGTACCAGCCGCTGCCGGCCAGCCGGAACGACGGCGCGCTGACCATCCGCCGCAGATGCGGCGCATCGCATGCAGGACAGATCGAGGGATCAGTGTCGGACAACTTCTGCAGGCGATCGAAACGATGGCCGCAACCGCTGCATTCAAATTCATAGATGGGCATGAAAACTCCGGACAGTCCAGCCAACATCGGGCTGGCAGCTGGTCATTATCGGCGCGTTTGGGCGGATTTCAACGTACCACCCGGCGCATGGCGCCAACCTTACCGCGGGAGTAGCCTGCGACCACGGGCTAAAACGTACCGAATAACCCATTGTTCATAGCATGAATTTAGTTGATTGGACGTATAGACGTATAGACGGCTATTGACTGAATCGCAATACGTCACTAATCTGCAATTGCTGCGACGCAGCAACCCATGAAGCGGAGAGTTCCCATGAGCAAACGTTCCACCCCGATCATTCCGGTATGGCTACCTGCTGCCATACTGCTGGCGCTGGCCGGCAACGCCGCCGCACAGGATGCCGGCACGCCGCCGGCGACCAAGAAGGCCAAGGATCTGAGCGCCGTGATCGTCACCGGCACTCGCTCCGACAGCCGCACCGAAAGCAGCTCGCTGACCCCGATCGACGTGGTCTCGGCCAAGGTACTGCAGCAGACCGGCACCAACGACCTGCCGACGGCGCTGGCACGCATCATCCCCTCGTTGAATTTCCCGCGCCCGGCGGCCGCCGACACCGCCGACACCCAGCGCCCGGCGCAGCTGCGCGGCCTGTCGCCCGACCAGGTGCTGGTACTGGTGAACGGCAAGCGCTGGCACCCCGGCGCCATCCTGCTCAACAACGGCGTGATCGGCCGCGGCTCGCAGCCGGTAGATCTCAACACCATCCCGATCTCGGCCATCGACCACATCGAGGTGCTGCGCGACGGCGCCTCGGCGCAATACGGCTCCGACGCGATCGCCGGCGTGATCAACGTGATCCTCAAGAAGGGCGCCAAGGGCGGCGACGTGGAAGTGAGCGGCGGCCAGTATTCCGCCGGCGACGGGCGCCAGTGGCAGGGTTCGGCCAACTTCGGCATCCCGCTGAGCGGCGACCGCGGCTGGCTGCGCTTTGCGCTGGAAAGCGGCAACGAGGACTTCACCAACCGCGCCGGCCCGGACAACCGCTCGCCGGCATGGGCGGCGCTGGGCGTGAACTTCCGTCAGGGCGACCCCTCGGTGCACAGCAGCAACCTGCTGCTCAACGCACAGTACGACATCACGCCCAACGTGGAGTTCTACGCGTTCGGCCACTTCAGCCATCGCGACAGTGTCTCGCCGGCGTTCTTCCGCTACGGCCTCAACAGCCCCAAGCCCAATAACCCGTTGATGGCCTCGGTGTACCCGAACGGCTTCCTGCCGCTGGAGAACGCCGACTCCAACGATCAGTCGCTGGTGGCCGGGCTGCGCGGCACCGTCGACGGCTGGCGCTGGGACGTGAGCGGCAACTACGGCGGCAACCGCGTGCGCTACGAGACGCGCAACAGTCTCAACTACGCCTATCTGCACGACTTCGGCACCACGCCGACGGCGTTCAACGACGGCATACTGAAGGCCACCCAGCAGTCCTTCGACATCGACATCGCCAAGGACTTGAGGCCCGGCTGGCTGCCCAATCCGGTCACGATGGCCTTTGGTACCGAATACCTGCGCCAGACCTACGCCATCCGGGCGGGCGACCTGCCCTCCTGGTACGTGGGCACCTCCGGCGTCTCCGGCGGCGCGCAAGGCTTCGCCGGCTGGCAGCCCGCCAATGCGGTGAACGCCTCGCGCCACGACGTGGCCGAGTACCTCGACTTCGAGACCAACCTCACCGACAAGCTCGGCGCCTCGCTGGCAGTGCGGCACGAGGACTACTCCGACTTCGGCAACACCACCTCGGGTGCGCTGGCCGCGCGCTACGACTTTACCGACAGCTTCGCCCTGCGCGGCAGTGCATCCACCGGCTTCCGCGCGCCCGCGCTGGGGCAAGAATATTTTTCGCAGATCAGCTCGCTGTTCTACGGCAACGGAGCCCTGCCCGGCCTTCCCGCAGGCATCTACAACCGCGGTCTGGTGCCGGTGGGCAGCCAGATCGCCACCCTATTGGGTGCCGAGTCGCTGAAGCCGGAAAAGTCGAAGAACTTCACGCTGGGCGCGGTGTGGAACCCCACCGACGCGCTCAGCCTGAGCCTGGATGTCTACCAGATCGACATCACGAACCGCATCGCGCTGTCCGGCGCGATCTCCACCACCACGCCGGCGGTGGTCAGCTACCTGGCTGCCAACGGCATCACCAACCTCAACTACAGCAGCGTCAACTACTTCACCAACGCGGCCGACACGCGCACCCGCGGCGTCGATTTCGTGGGCACCTACCGAGCGGACTTCGGCAGCGCCGGCACTCTGACCACGACGCTCAGTGCCAACTACAACCAGAACAAGGTCACCAGCATCAAGCCCAACCCCGCGATACTAAGCAGCCTGGGCAATACGGGTTTTGTGCGCCTCAACCGCCAGGACATCAAGGGCTACCTCGGCAACTCCTCGCCGCGCAGCAAACTGATCCTCAACGAGCAGTACGAGGTCGGTCAGTGGAGCTTCACCGGCACGCTCACCCGCTACGGCCGCTACACCAGCTACCTGAGCAGCCTCGCAACCTACAACCCCGCGAAGGGCATCGTCGACCAGACCTTCAACCCCAAGTGGGTTCTGGACCTTGCAGGCAACTACCACTGGCAGAACTGGGCTTTCACGCTGGGCGTGGACGACGCGCTGAACAACCACCCCGACAAGAACATCGCCAACAACAGCAACAATGGCACCTTGCCGTATTCGACCTTCTCGCCGTTCGGCTACAACGGCGCCTACGTGTACGGCAAGGTGCGCTACAGCTGGTGAGGTCCGCCATTCGGACACTTGGAAAAATCCCGGCTCGCGCCGGGATTTTTTTGCACCACTTCAGGCTTGCTTGAACGCCAGATGGCCGCCGGCTGCATCCACCGCGACGGTACTGCCGGGCGGATAGCGGCCTTCGAGGATCTCCCGCGCCAGCGGGTTCTCCAGCTGTTGCTGGATCGCTCGCTTCAAGGGCCGCGCACCGTAGACCGGATCGAAACCCGTATTGCCAAGCAACGCTAGCGCGGCGTCGCTTATCTCCAGTTTCAACTGACGCTCAGCCAGACGCTTTTCCAGATACGCCAGCTGGATCCTGGCGATCGCACGAATCTGCGTCTTGTCGAGCGGACGGAACACCACGATCTCGTCGAGCCGGTTGATGAACTCCGGGCGGAAGTGCGCCTGCACGACACCCATCACCGAAGCCTTCATCTGCGTGTACTGCTCCTCGGCATCGCCATCTTCGCTGTTCTCTGAAGCATCCTGGATCATCTGCGAACCGAGGTTCGAGGTCATCACGATCACGGTGTTGCGGAAGTCCACGGTACGGCCCTGGCCGTCGGTGAGGCGGCCGTCGTCGAGCACCTGCAGCAGGATGTTGAACACATCCGGGTGCGCCTTCTCTACTTCGTCCAGCAGGATCACGCTGTACGGGCGACGCCGCACCGCTTCGGTCAGATAGCCGCCTTCCTCGTAGCCCACATAACCGGGCGGCGCGCCGACCAGCCGACTCACCGAGTGCTTCTCCATGAACTCACTCATGTCGATGCGCACCATCGCGTCGGTGGTGTCGAACATGAACTCGGCCAAAGCCTTGCACAGCTCGGTCTTGCCCACGCCGGTGGGGCCGAGGAACAGGAACGAGCCGTTCGGTCGATTCGGATCGGACAGCCCGGCGCGGGAACGACGGATCGCATCGGACACCGCGCGCACGGCCTCGTCCTGGCCGACCACACGGCGATGCAGATCGTCTTCCATGTGCAACAGTTTTTCGCGCTCGCCTTCGAGCATCTTGGCGACCGGGATGCCGGTCCAGCGCGCCACTACCTCGGCAATCTCCTCGGCGGTGACCTTGTCCTGCAGCAGCTTGAAGTCCTGCGTCTCGGCCGCCTGCGCGGCCGCCAGCTGCTTTTCCAGTTCCGGCAGCCGGCCGTACTGGATCTCGCTCATCTTGGCGTAGTCCTGCCGGCGTTGCGCCGCGTCCAGCTCCTGCCGCGCCTGTTCGATCTGCTCCTTTACCTTGGTCGCGCCCTGCAGCGCGGCCTTCTCGGATTTCCAGATTTCGTTGAGGTCGGAGAACTCGCGTTCCAGTTTCTCGATGTCGGTTTCCAGATCGGTGAGGCGCTGCTTCGACTCGCTGTCCTTCTCTTTCTTCAGCATCTCGCGCTGGATCTTCAGCTGGATCAGCCGGCGTTCCAACCGATCCAGCTCCTCCGGCTTGGAGTCGATCTCCATGCGGATACGCGAGGCAGCTTCGTCCATCAGGTCGATCGCCTTGTCCGGCAGCTGGCGGTCGGCGATGTAACGATGCGACAGCGTGGCCGCGGCGACGATCGCCGGGTCGGTGATCTCGACGCCGTGATGCACGGCGTAGCGTTCCTTCAGGCCGCGCAGGATCGCGATGGTGTCTTCCACCGACGGCTCGCCCACGAACACTTTCTGGAAGCGACGCTCCAGCGCTGCATCTTTCTCGATGTACTTGCGGTACTCGTCCAGCGTGGTGGCACCGATGCAATGCAATTCACCGCGCGCCAGCGCCGGTTTGAGCATGTTGCCGGCGTCCATCGCGCCGTCCGCTTTGCCCGCACCGACCATCGTGTGCAGCTCGTCGATGAACAGGATCACCCGGCCTTCCTGCTTGGACAGGTCGCTGAGCACGGCCTTCAGCCGCTCCTCGAATTCGCCACGGAATTTCGCGCCGGCGATCAACGCGCCCATGTCCAGCGCCAGCACGCGGCGACCGCGCAGACCCTCCGGCACTTCGTCCTTGATGATGCGCTGGGCCAGCCCTTCGACGATCGCGGTCTTGCCCACGCCGGGCTCGCCGATCAGCACCGGATTGTTCTTGGTGCGCCGCTGCAGCACCTGGATGGTGCGGCGGATTTCCTCGTCGCGACCGATCACCGGATCGAGCTTGCCGGACTCGGCCCGCGCGGTCAGGTCGATGCAATACTTCTCCAGCGCCTGACGCTGCTCCTCGGCGTTCTCGCTCTGCACCTTCTCGCCGCCACGCAGTTTGTCGATCGCCGCCTCGAGATTCGGCTTGGTCGCGCCCGCCGCCTTCAGCGCCGCGCCCAGTTCGCCCTTGTCGTCCAGTGCGGCAAGCACGAACAACTCGCTGGCGATGAACTGGTCGCCGCGCTGCTGCGCCAGCTTGTCGGTGAGGTTGAGCAGCCGGGTCAGGTCATTGCCGACGTTGATGATGCCCTCCTGTCCGCTGACTTTCGGCAATCGTTCCAGCATGTCGTTGACGCGCTGACGCAGCGCCGGCACGTTGACCTGTGCCTGGGTCAGCAGCGGCGCGGTCGAGCCGCCCTGCTGATCGAGCAGCGCGGCCATTACGTGCGCCGGTTCCAGCATATTGTGGTCACGACCCACGGCCAGCGATTGCGCGTCGGCCAGTGCCTGCTGGAAACGCGAGGTGAGTTTGTCCATCCGCATATCGAGATCTCCTGCAAGAGGCAAAAGGATTTGGCGGACCTGCCGCCACTGCCTGCAAAGATGCGGACTGCAGCGGACGATTCAAGCAAAGTGCACGACGACGCCGCGTCAAGATCCCGGCAGGCAGTCAGCTGTCGGCCAGCCAGATCAGGCTGGCGAAGCGGCCGCTGCGCGCGCCTTCGCCGCGATACGAATAGAAGCGCGGATCGGTCAGTGTGTCGAAGCCGCCACCGTAGATGCGCGTGATGCCTGCGGCGGCCAGACGCTGGCGTGCCAGCACCGCCAGGTCGCAGCGCCAGTGGCCCGGCCGGGTAGGCGCGAAACCGTCGGCCGCGTCGGGGGCATGCGTCACGAAGGCCGCGCGTACCTCCGCACCCACCTCGTACGAAGCCGGGCCGATGCATGGCCCCAACCATGCCAGCAAGCGCGCAGGTGGCGTCTGCAACTGTTGCACCGTCGCCTCCAGTACACCGCCGGCCAGTCCGCGCCAGCCAGCGTGCGCTGCGGCGATCTCGCCGCCGTCTTCGGCACAGAACAGTACCGGCAGACAATCGGCGGTGAGGATCGCCAGCACCGTGCCCGGGATGTGCGACACCGCTGCATCCGCCGGTGGTTCGTCCGCGCTAGGCAGCGGTCCCAGCTCGGCCACGTTGATGCCATGCACCTGGCGCAGCCAACGTGGCGCAGCCGGCAGCGCAAGCGCCTGCTGCAACGCGCTGCGATTGGCGCCGACCACATCGGCCGAATCGCCATTGCGCAGGCCGAGATTGAAGCGCTCGAACGGCGTCGCCGAAATACCCGGCCCCTGACGGGTGGTGATCGCCGCATGCACCTGCGGGGGCGCCGGCCAGTCGGGGAAGATCCAGGTATCGGTCATGGGTTCCGGGAAACGGGGAACGGAAGTCCCCCAGCTTAAACGATGCTCACCGCAAGGCGAGCACCGTCCACCGCCGGCTCAGTAGTGATCCGAGCCGTGTTCGAGCAAATCCGTGCGCAGCGCCTCGATCAAGGCCAGCTGATCCCCCGGCCGCTCGGCGCTGAACGACAACGCCTCACCCGTGATCGGATGGATGAACGACAACTTCTCGGCATGCAACGCCTGCCTCCGGAATCCACGCAACATAGCGATCAGCTCCGCGCTGGCGCCCTTGGGCAGCTTCAGGCCACCGCCGTACAACGGATCACCAACCAGCGGATGGTTGATATGCGCCAAGTGCACGCGAATCTGATGGGTGCGGCCGGTCTCCAGCTGGCATTGCAGCAAGCTGTGCGCACGAAAGCGTTCGCGCAGCCGGTAGTGGGTCACCGCGTGCTTGCCGTCTTCCTCGTCACGCACCGCCTGGCGCAGGCGATCGCCCATGCTGCGGCCGATCGGCTCATCCACCGTGCCACCGGCCACCATCGTGCCCAGCACCACCGCCTCGTACTGGCGCTCCACCTCGTGACGCGACAGCAGATCGACCAGCGCGGTATACGTCGGCAGGGTCTTGGCCACCACCATCAGGCCCGAGGTGTCCTTGTCCAGCCGGTGCACGATACCCGCGCGCGGCAGCTCGGCCAGCCGCGGATCGTGATGCAGCAACGCATTCAGCAGCGTACCGGCCGGATTGCCGGCGCCCGGGTGCACCACCAGCCCGGCCGGCTTGTTCAGCACCAGCAGATGTTCGTCCTCATGCACGATGTCCAGCGCGATGTCCTCGGGTGTGCTGGTCACCTC
>DASZCB010000793.1:0-7306 GCA_035943575.1 Rhodanobacter sp.
TCCATGATGTCCGGGGGCGAGACTGTAACTGTGGGAATGGCGCTGGAAGCGCCGCGGCGCGCCTGTTGTGCGGACGATTATAGCGAGCGGGGCTGCAGGCCGCGTCGCCCCTGCGTCATGCGTGCTTCACGCGCCGCTTGAGCCACACCTGTTCGACGAGATAGGCGAGCCACACCAGCGCCGCATACGGCCAGATCCACGCGATCCAGTGAGCGAGACCGTTGAAGTGCAGATACCGGCCCTGGCGCCAGTCGGCCAGCACGGCATCGAAATACGGATTCACCGGCAGCAGATTGACGAACACCAGCGCGACCGTGAGCGCCCACGCTGCAAGCGCCGCACGCGACCTGCGCCGCAGCCGCAGCGCCAACAGTGCCGCGACGGTGCCGCACACGAGTCCCGCCAGCGCGCCGGGCGTCGCCCAGTCGAATGCAAGTCCGGATTGCGATTGCAGAAACGTCGCGCCCGCCTTGACGCACAAGGTCGTGACAATGAACGCGATCAACAGGCGCACGAGCGGCGCATGGCGGCGCACCGGCAGCGAGGCCAGCGCGAGTGCGGCGAACAGGTTGAGGGTGGTGATAATGGCTTCCCAGGCGTCATCCGGCAGCCAGGTGGCAACCAGGGCCGGCCAGGCGCCGACGTGCCAGCCAGACGGCGCCCATGCGAGCAAAGCGTCTTGCGTCGTCGAGTCGAAACGCAGCCACAGCTCGCGTGGCCAGTTGCCGAGACCGAACAGGCGTGGCGCCGGGTACATCGTAGCGAACGGCCACAACGCGACAAGACACACCAGCGCCGCTGTGTCGCGCTCGAACCAGAGAAGCCGCAAGCGCCGCAGCAAGCCGCGATCGAGCAACGCGCCGGTGGCGGGCGACATGATCGCCGCGCCGAGCAGCGCACCGAGCGCGTTGGCAGCGAGGTCGAGGTTGGAGGCAACGCGCGTCGGCAGATAGGTTTGCACCGCTTCCATCACGCCCGACAGCAAGCCGCCGAGCACGAAGGCCAACGCGACGGCCAGCGTGCCCCGCCAGCGCGGATACACCGCGAGCACCACCAGCGCGCCGAACGGCATATAGCCGAGCACGTTAGTGACGACGTCGAACGCCGTCAGGTACTGCGGCATGGGATCGAACAGATAGGCAAACGGAGCGAGGCCGAGCGAACGCCAGCCGGAAAACGGATACCACGAGCCGTAGACGATCAGCGCCGCATACAACGCCAGTGCCTGCCGGGCGAGCGCCGAGGGACGGCGCTGCCAGAGTTTAACGCTCATGCAGCGCTCCGTTGCGTGCGCTGCAGCCCGCTCATTGCGCGGCAACCAGCGCCTGCACGCCGAGCCACGCGCCGATCTGCGAGACGAGGTCGTCGCTGGCGGCGGCGAGCGCCTGCGCGCCGCCGGCGGCGTCCGCCGAACTGGACGGCGCGCGCGCGATGAATGTGCGCTGGCCGATCACCTTGCCGCTTTGCGTCAGCGTGGCGCGCGCGGTGACCGCAGCATGGCTTTCCGACTGGCTGTCGAAGACCTGTTCGAACTCGCTCAGATCGACCTTCAGCACCGGAGCGCGCACGCCGTCCGCACCTGTCAGCACGGTACCGCGCGAACTGAGCGCGCTGCGCAGCCGCTGCGTCAGCAACTGCGACGGCGCCATGGTCCAGTGGCTAGTCGCGTACGACGCCGTCTGCTGCGCGTCGGCATAGCTGAGCCGGTAAATCAGTTTGTCGGACTCGAGCGTGTCGGGCGCGCTGACATCGAGCACCTTCACCGCCGGCAGCGTACCGGCCGAGGCAGCCGGATTCGGCGGCCCGAGGTCGTAGCGGATATCCGAAATCGCCGCGGGGTTGCCTGCGCATCCCGCAGCCAGCACGCCGAATGCGAGCAGCATCGCAAGCGCGGCGCTGGAGGACAACAATCGGTGAGTCAAGCGTGACATGACAATCTTCCTTTCTTCAAACCTTCAATTCATTTAGCAACGGGCGTAGCAGCGGGCGCAGCAGCACGAGCGGCAGGCCACGAGAAACCCGCCTCGCCAGGGCCCGGCGCCGCGCTCGGCGCACCGAACAGCACGCTGCGCGGATTGGTGCTGAACGTGTCGGCAGCGCGGTCCACCGAGCGGGCCGCGGAGCGCACGTCTTCGGCGAGCGAATTAACGCGTGGCAACGTGTCGTACCCGACGCGCGCCGACAATTCCTGGATCGAGCTATCCATCGACACCAGCGCGTCACCCGCTTGCTGCGCCGCCGTCCCGACCTTGTTCAGGTTGGTCTCGAACGGCCCGTCCGGGCGGTTCAGGCTGGTGATCAACTGATTGGTCGACGCCAGCGTGCGATCCAGCTGGTTGATCGTGGCGGGCAGCTTGCTGGTAACCGGTGCCATCTGCTGGGTCAGTGTGGCGACGCCGTCGGCGGCCTTCTGAATGCTCGCCGCCGTGCCGTGCAACTGGCTGACCATTTCCGGCGACAACAGATTGTCGACGTCGTCGGTGACCCTTTCGAGTTTGCGCAGCAAAATGTCGCCGCGCTGCTGCAACTGATCGAGCAAGCCCGGACGCATCGGCAATTGCGCCACGTCTTTTGGCGACGACGCGAGCGGCGTCGGATCGCGCCCATTGTCATCCAGCTGGATGAAGGCGATACCCGTCACGCCCTGGAAACCCAGGCTGCCGAACGTGGAGTGCGTAATCGGCGCGTGCGTGTCGACGAGGATGCGGATCAGAATTTGTCCCGGATGATTCCGATCGAATTTGATCGATTGCACCTTGCCGACGTCGAGCCCGCGATAGCGCACCGCCGCGTCGGTATACAAGCCGGTCACGTTGGTGCGCGCAATCAGATCGTACGGCACCCGCACGGAACGGTCGACGTTGAACAAAAAAGCCGCCACCGCGATTGCAGCCAGCAGGGCCACCGTGAAGATCCCTGCCCAGAAGGCATGTGATTTATTTTCCATTGTCAGGTTCCCTGGTTCACAGCGGCAATTCGGACGATGCCGACTCGAGTGCCACGCGTGGCAGTTTCGCGCGGCGTTCAGGCGGCAGCGCCTGCAGCGCGCGACGCCCGCGCAGGCCGAGGAAATATTCGCGGATAAAAGGATGATCGACGCCCGCCGCCTCTTCGACCGGCGCCGCGACCAGCACCTTGCGATCCGCCAGCACGGCGACGCGAGTGGACAGCGCGATCATCGTGTCGAGATCGTGCGTGACCATCACCACTGTCAGCCCAAGCGCGCGATGCAGCGCGGAGATCAGTTCGACGAATTCGTCGGACGCCTGCGGATCGAGCCCTGCGGTCGGTTCGTCGAGAAATAGCAATTCCGGCTCGAGCGCGATGGCGCGCGCAATACCCACGCGCTTGATCATCCCGCCCGAGAGCGCAGACGGCATTTTCGATGCGTGCTTGCACGGCAAACCGACCATCTCGAGCTTGAGCATCACGATGTCGCGCAGCAGGTCTTCGGGCACCTTGCCAAGTTCGCGCAAAGGCTGCGCGATGTTGTCGAATACCGAGAGCGACGAGAACAGTGCACCGCGCTGAAACAGCATTCCGGAGCGGCTGCGCATAAGCAGCGCGGTTTCTGGCGAGATGGTGGCAATGTCCTCGCCAAACAGCTTGATCGTTCCCGACGACGGCCGCTCCAACCCGAGAATCTGCCGCACCAGCGTGGTCTTGCCCGAGCCCGATCCGCCGACAATCGAGACGATCTCGCCGCGCCGCACGTCGAAATTCAGGTGCTGATGCACGATGTTGCGGCCGTAGCGCTTGGTGATGTCGATGACCTCGATCACCGGCTCGGCGATCTCGGGCATCGGTTGGCCGCGTACGGCCTGAGTGAGTGGCGCGATCATCCGAGCCCCACGTTCTGGAAGAGGATCGCGAACACCGCGTCCGCGAGAATCACGATGGTGATCGAAGTCACCACCGAGGTCGTCGTGCCTTCGCCGAGACTTTGCGAATTGGCCTTGATACGGAAACCGAAGTGACAGCCGACGATCGCGATCAGCATGCCGAACGCGACGCCCTTGCCGAGGCCGATCCACAGATTCGCGACCGGGACGACGCCGGGCAATGCGCGCGCGAAGTAGCTCATGTCGATGCCGAGCACGATCTTCGCGGCGAGCGCGCCGCCGGCCAACGCGATGATGTTGGTCCACATCACGAGGAGCGGCATGGCCACGCCGAGCGCGATCACCCGCGGCAGGATCAACCGCAGCCCGTGCGGGATGCCCATCACCCGCATGGCGTCGAGTTCTTCGGTGACGCGCATCACGCCGATCTGCGCGGTAATCGCTGAGCCCGAGCGGCCCGCCACCAGAATCGCCGACAGCACCGGCCCCAGTTCGCGAATCACCGACAGCCCAAGAATATTGACGATGTACTGATTCGCGCCAAAAAGCCGCAGTTGCTGCGCCGACAGATAGCTCAACACGATACCGATCAGGAACGCGACCAGCGCGGTGATCGGCAACGCCTTGGTGCCGGCGTTATAAATGTTTGCTGAGATTTCGGTCCACGGCGTGATTTTCGGTTTGCGCAGGATCGCGAGAAGATCGAGCACGACCTGCCCCAGCATGCCGAATCCGCCGTACATGTGTTCGAAGAACGAGAAGATTGCGAGGCCCAGCCGTGTGAACGGGTCGAACCTGGTCACCGGCTCGGCCTTTTCGCGCACCGTGTCGAGCAGCGCGATGCGCTCGAAAATGTCGCGTTGCGTATCGGTGAGCGTGGTGTCCGGGGGCATCTTATGGCCCCACACGCGCCACAATGCCTGACCGCCGACGTGGTCCATCCGGTCGATACGCGACAGGTCCCACTGGCGGATGCCCTCAGCGCCGACCAACGAGCGCAACAGCGGGATCACGTGGCCAGTGGCCTTGTCGCGAGCGAGCGCGAGCGCCGTCCACTGGCCCGAGAGCCGGACGATCTTGCCTTGGCTGCCTGCCGCGACTTCAAGGCCGGGCGGAGTGTCGTAGTTCAAGGATCGCTGCAATCTGGTTATCGGATTAGGGGCCATTGTAGCGAACGCGCGGCCGATGAACCGTGCTCGCGGGCTCGCAGCGTTCGCTGTCGCTACAATATGAGACATGAACGCTTCCAAGACCCCACCCCAAGCCGCTGCGGCTTCCGACTGGCGCATCGACCGTGAACGCGCCGTCGCGCTGTTCGGTCCACACGCGCATGACTGGCCGATCGAGATTGTCGAGGAAACCGGCTCGACCAACGCCGATCTGATGACGCGCGTCAAAGCATTGCCGCGCAAAGCTAACGCGCTGCCGCGGCCGATCGTGCGGGTCGCGTATCTGCAAACCGCGGGCCGCGGCCGCCGTGGCCGCCCATGGTATGCCGAGCCGGGCAATGCGCTGCTGTTTTCGGTGGCATGCGTGCTGCCGCGTCCGCTTGAAGGGCTGGCGGGTTTGAGTCTCGCGGTGGGTGTAGCGTTGGTCGACGGGCTGCGCTCGTTGCCGGTCGCAGGCCCTGGACAGATCGCGCTGAAGTGGCCCAACGACGTCCTGCTCGAAGGCGACAAACTAGCCGGCATCCTGATCGAAACTGCGTGGAGCACGGACGACGCGAGCGCCGTGGTGATCGGCATCGGCACCAATGTGAAGGGCGCGGACGAGCTCGCCGCCAAGGTCGGCGCGCTGAACGCGGACGTGCCGGCGCAAGCGCGCGGCACCGTGCCGACCGCGCTGCAACGCGCGCTGCCGAATGCGAACCTCACTGACACGCTGGCGGCGGAACTGAACGCGCTCGAACCTGCTTTGCAGCGCTTCGGCGCTGAAGGCTTCGCCCCGTTCCAGGCGCGCTGGAACGCCGTGCACGCCTACGCAGGCCGAGAAGTCGTGCTGCTGGAGCAAGGGAAAGAACTGGCGCGTGGGCTGGCGGCGGGTGTCGACGAACGCGGGCAACTGCTACTCAACACGGCGGCGGGCCGTCTGACCGTCGCGACCGGTGACGTTTCGCTGCGTCTGGCCGACGGTGCTGCATGACGAGCGGCGCGCCTTCTCTGTTGATCGACGCGGGCAATAGCCGCGTCAAGTGGGCACTGGTGCAGCCGGACGGCACGCAAATCGCGGCCGGCGCGCTCGCGCACGGCGGCGCGGACCAACCCGACTGGTCGAATTTGCCGATGCCGGGCGGCGCATGGTTATCGAACGTCGCGGGTGAAAGCGTCGCGGCGCGAATTGCCGCACTTCTCGACGCTCACTGGCCGCAACTGCCGCTCACGACGATCCGCGCCTGCGCGCAGCAATGCGGCGTGACCAATAGCTACACGACACCGCATGCGCTCGGCAGCGATCGCTGGGCCGGCCTGATTGGGGCGCACGCGGCGTTTCCCGGCGAGAATCTGCTCATTGCGACGTTCGGCACGGCGACCACGCTTGAAGCGTTGCGTGCGGACGGCTGCTTTGTCGGCGGCCTGATTGCGCCGGGCTGGACCTTGATGATGCGCTCGCTAGGCGAGCACACGGCGCAACTGCCGACACTCGACGCCAACGCGGCGCGCGGCTTGCTCGACGCAGGCGCCACGTCGGATCGAGAACGGTCCGGCCCATTCTTCGCGACCGATACGCCGCACTCGTTGTCGGCCGGATGCACGTTGGCGCAAGCCGGTTTAATCGAGCGCATGTGGCGTGACTTGCAGGACGAATGGCAGGTGCCGGTGCACCTGGTGGCGAGCGGCGGCGCGGTGGACGAAGTGACAAGTGCGTTAAAAGTGCCGCATACTCGCCACGATTCGCTGGTGCTGTCCGGGCTTGCGCTGATTGCTGCCGAACGCGCAACGGAACGCAACGCCTGAATCGCGGCCATATGGATAACGGCGACTGAACTTATGGACGGGGAATACTAACAATGCTGCGCTGGCTGATCGCCATATTATTTCTTGCCAACATGCTGGCATTCGTCGCAATGCGCGGCGTATTCGGCCCGACGCCCACAGCCGGCGGCCGCGAGCCGAACCATCTGAATCGCCAGTTCCATGCGGAGTGGTTGAAGGTGCAACCCGTCACGGCAGCCGAAGCCGCCGACCAGGCGGTGGTTGGCGGTCCGGCGCCGGCAGCGGCGATAGCGGCATCGGCACTGCCGCAGTAAAAGCGGCGGAGGGTGCTAGAGGCACCGCCAGGCGCCAGCATCCCGCCTGGCGTCAGCGGCTGGAAGAAGGCGCTGCGCACGCAAAACATTAGCCTTGCGCTCGAACCTTCTTCAGCAGCGCGGTGGTCGACCGGTCATGCTCGAAGGGAATCGCCAAAGCCTTGCCGCCCCAGCCGCGCACAATGGCCGATTCGGGCAGAGCATCCATATCGTAGTC
>DASZCB010000794.1:0-3306 GCA_035943575.1 Rhodanobacter sp.
CCTCGATCCCGAACAGAGTACCGGCGGCGGCACTTCCGACGGCCGCTTCATCGCGCCGATGGGAGCCGAAGTGGTGGAGATCGGCCCGGTCAATGCCACGATCCACAAGGTGGACGAGTGTGTTGCACTGGACGAGCTGGAGCGATTGCCGGCGGTCTATCGCGCGGTATGCGAGCGACTGCTGGCGCCGGCATTGTGAGCACCGCATTGCTATAAGTCGAAGTGGTGCTTCACAAAGTCTACGGTTGCAGCATCAGCGTGTGCTCAGTCTTCCCCGGCAACAACGGCGTCGGTCGGCCGCTGACCCAGTCCGCATGTCCGGCGCCGAAGTATGGCGACAACGGGTTGTCGCTCTGGCCGCCAGGCATCTCCAGGACGCCTTCGGCTTCGTGACCGGGTGATACGTCGAGCGCTCGGAAGCACCGAAGCCGGGCATGGCGACGCGCGGCATGTTGTTGTCGCCGGGCTGCGGCTGATCAGGCATGTCGATGAAGCGGCCGAGCCAGTGCGGCAACGCGGCGGAGAGTGGGTGATTGATCGCGCTGCGGCTGTACTCGCCCCAACTGCGTGCGGCGAGGCCGCCGGGTTGCCTGCCAAGCTTGGTCGCCACCTGGCTGGCGGCGTCGGTGAGCAGCGCGTGCCAGTCGGGATATTTCGGATCGAGCAGCTGCGGCGGCTGATCACGGATCAGTTCCCACACCGCGGCCTCGGCGCTGTTTTCGCTGGGCCAGCTGAAGTTCTGATAGCGCTGCGTTACTTGTGCGGCGAACGGCGCCAGCACGAGTTCGCCGACCCGGTTGCGAAATTCACGCACCAGCCGGTAATCGACACTGTCGACGGCGGCGCGACCGCGCCACACCTTGGTGAGCTGGCGCAACTGTTGCAGTGCTGGACTCTTGCTGTCGGACAGCGTCTGCTGCAGCAGTTGCTGCCAGCGGGTCAGCAGCACGGCGCGGTTGTCCAGCTGGATGTCGAGCAGGTTGCCCGGCGTGAAGTTGGCGCGTGCGCGCAGGTCGTCACGGATCTGCTGCGCGCGTGCTCCGAGATCGTGCCCGCTGTTGCCGAGCAGGGCCAGCACATCGCCGTCGACAGTACGGTTGTTGGCCGTCCACAAGCGACCGTCGGTGGGGTTTTCGATGCGCGGATATTGCGTGGGCGCGGCCCAGCCTTGCCAGCCGCTGCCAGGCTTCGACCAGTCCGAGGGCAGCAGCGGATCGATGCCGACGCGCAGCGGAATGCTGTTGCCGGCCAGCGTCCAGCCGATATGCCCGGTGCTGTCGGCGACCAGCAGATTTTGCGGCGGCATGCCGAGCTGCGGCGCGAGGTTCAGCGCGCTGGTCACGTCCGGCATGCGTTCCAGCTGCATCAGTTCGAGGTTGTAGCCACGCGGCTGACCAGCGATCCACGCCAGCGCTAGCGGCGTGCCATCGACATCCTCGCCCATGATCGGGCCCCAGCAGGTGTCCTCGATCTTGAGGATGGTGTCGGGCTGGCCTTTGACCTGGATGTGTTCGGTATGGCTCGCGATCGTTGCCCAGCCGTCCGGCACCTTGTAACGCGTGGGATCGGCCGGATCGCGCAGCACGCGCACCCAGTCCTGCCAGTCGCCGTAGCTGTTGGTGAAGCCCCAGGCGATCTGGCCGTTGGAGCCCACGATGACTGCCGGTGTGCCGGGCAGGCTGACGCCGTTGACGTCGCGCTGGCCGTTCGGCGCAGTGGCGTCGGGATAGCGCAGACGCGTGCGGAACCAGATGTTCGGCACGCGCAGGCCGAGGTGCATGTCGTTCGCGAGCATCGCCGCGCCGGTGTCGGTGAGCGCGCCGGCGACCGCGAAATTGTTGCTGCCGGGGCGCGGCGCATCGAGTGCCGGCGCCAGTGCGGCAGCCACGTAGGCGGATGATTTGACCGAGGCAGCATGGCGCAAGTCGAACACGTCAGCCGAGGGGATCACCGGCGAACGCGACAGTTCGCCGCTCAGCGGCGCCTCCCATTCGGGGTCGGGCGACAACAGAAAATCCACCAGCGGCCCGGGCAGCACCGAGCGCATCTGCGCCATGCGCAGTTCGCGCTCGTTGCGACCGTCGCGATTCAAGTCGAGGTACATCGCGGCGATCACCAGCGCGCTGTCTTCCGATCGCCACGGCTGTGGCCTGGCGTTCAGTAGCAGGTATTCCCACGGTCGCACGCGCAGGTCGGCGAGGCCGGCATTGACGCCATCGCGGTAGCGGTCGAGCTCGTGCTTCTGCGCTGGCGGCAACTTCACATAGGCCGCCTCGACCACTGCGCGCAGGCGGTGCCGGCGATGGTTGAGATCGACCTTCAGCGCAGCCGGGCCGACCAGCGCAGACAGTTCGCCGGCCGGCATGCGGCGCATCAGATCCATCTCGAAGAAACGTTCCTGCGCGTGCACGTAGCCAAGTGCGTAGCTGATGTCGGTACGGTTTTTCCCCTCGATGGTAACCGTGCCCAGCGCGTCCCGGCTGATGCTGACGGGTGCCGCGAGGCCCGTTATCCGACGTGTGCCGTCGAGCCGGGCACGGCTGCCGGCGAGCAGATACCAGCCGGCGATGAACGCGATCAGCAGCAGTGTCAGCAGCACGAACAGTAGGGTGCGCAGGACGCGAACGCGCCTTGCTGCCCTGGGCTGCGCCATCATGGTTTGGCGAACACGGCGAAGATGCCGGCGTAGGGTTTGACCATGAAGGCCGGCGCACCCGCGTAGCCTTCGCCGTCGACGTACAGCTGCGAGATGCTGCCGTCCAGGTACAGCGCGTCACGGCATCCGAGCTTGTCGCGGAATAGCCGTCCAAACGTATGGAAGTTCACCGGCGCCTCGCTCACCGCAAAGACCGCTTCGTGGGGAGTTTTCACGCATACGCCGCTGCGCCACTTCAGGCTGGACGAATCATCGACGAACTGCTCGTTGAGCTTGCCGTCGATCAGCAACATAGGGCCGGATTGGGTGGCCCACTGTGCCGGTTTGCCTTCAGCCTTGAACGCAGCGCTGGTGCGTACCGCGGCATGGCCATCCGGATAGATCGCGAACACGCCGTTCGGAAGCAGCGAAAAATTGCCGGACGCCGGATTGCCGTGCGCCAGATTCAGCGGCACCACGGTCTTGCCGTTTTCCACGTACAGGCCAAGCGGTGCGAATCGGTGGTCGTAGATGCCGGCGTTGGCGGCAAACAGCAGCCGCTGGCCGCGCGCTTCGCCCCACTGGCGCAGCGTCTCGATGCTGCCGAACGGTTGGTCATTCTGCGGGTCACGCCAGTGCAGGCCGAGGCGCTCGCGCTTGAGATCCAGATG
>DASZCB010000795.1:0-3367 GCA_035943575.1 Rhodanobacter sp.
CAGGCGCAGGTCTTCCTGAAGGCGTTCGCGCTCGGCTTGCTCCAGCGAGTGATGGGTGGGCTGCAGATCCAGCGTCGGCTGACCGTCAGGACCATGCCAGACAAAGCTGTCGGTGAGTTTGGTCTCACGCAGTCCACAGACGAACGGCAACAGCACCAGCGGGTATTCCAGTCCCTTGGATTTGTGGATGGTGATCACCTTGATCAGCGCCGCTTCGCTTTCCAGTCGCACGATCTGCTCGTCGGCGGTGTCGGCCTGGTGATCGCCGGCCTGGGCGATCTGGCTGGCGAGGTGGCGGATCAGCGTATGCTCGCCATCCAACGTAGCGGCGGCCTGCTGCAGCAGTTCGGCCAGATGCAGCAGGTTGGTCAACGCGCGTTCGCCGTCGCTGCGGGCGAGCAACTGTGCGGGCAGGTCGAACAGGTGCAACAGGTCGTGCAGCATGGCCAGCACGCCGTGGCGCAGCCAGCTGTCGTGCAGTTGTCGGAAGTGCTCGCCGCAGCGTTCCCAGTGCTGCTCGTCCAGGTTGAGCCGATCGAGTTCGGCATAGCTCTGGCCCAGTGCGGGGCTGGCCAGTGCCGCGCGCATCGCGCGATCGGAGCCGGGCTCGGCGCACGCATGCAACCACAGCAGCAGGTCGCGCGCTTCGGGTGAGTCATACACCGAATCGCGGTCGGACAGATAGACACTGACCAGCCCGCGTGCCTGCAGCGCATCGCGCATCTCGGTGGCTTCGCTGCCCTTGCGCACCAGGATCGCGATGTCACCGGGCACCAGTGCGGTTAACTTGCCATCATCGTCGACGAAGCCGCAGTTGCCGTGACGCGCCGCGTCGAGCCACTGCACCAGCGTCGCCGCGGTGTGTGCGGCCATCATCGTCTGATAGGCGCTCTTGCTGATCGGCGCGGCTGTGGCTGCCATGGCGAGCTGCAGCGCGGGCAACGGCTCGCCGTGTAGCAGCAGGCGCTCCTTGCGGCCTAGTGCCTGCACCGGCAAAAACGGCAGGCCGCGCTCGCCCTTGCCGAACAGAAACGCGCCTTGCGGATGCTGCTCGGCAAACTCGAATACGCGATTGACCGCCTTCACCATCGGCCCGGTGGAGCGGTAGTTGATAGCCAGCGTCCAGGTCGGTTTGGCGGCGCTGTTGCGCGCCTGCAGATAAGTATGGATATCCGCACCGCGAAAGCCGTAGATCGCCTGCTTGGGATCGCCGATCAGCAGCAGGGCGGTGTCGATCCGCGTGGCATAGATGCGCTGGAAGATGCGCCATTGCAGCGGATCGGTATCCTGGAATTCATCGATCAGCGCCACCGGGTATTGCGTGGCGATGGTCTGCGCCAGTCGTTCGCCGCTGCTGCTATGCAGGGCGCTGTCCAGCCGTGTGAGCATGTCGTCGTAGCCGAGTTGGGCCAGACGCTGCTTGCTGGCTTCCAGGCGTGCGGCGACCCACGGTACAGCGTGGGCGAGGATCAACGACTTCAGCGACTGGCTCGCATGCTGCGCGTCGAGCAGGGCGTCGATCGCAGCGAACGCGGGGTGCTTCGGCGTGTCGAATTTTTTATTCGTAGCGCCAATCAAATAACGCTCAGCTAAGCGTTCCACGATGGTGGCGTCGATGTCTGTGCCGTTGGCCCATTGGCGCATGGCGGCTAAATATTCCGGGAAGTTCTTGGCACGCATCTTGTTGCCATTGAATACCCCGGCTTGCATCGCTCTGCCGAGCAATGCCTCGATGGCATCGAGGTCGGCGAGCCACAATGCGCGTGCGTGTTGCTGCGCCTCCCGCAGTGGCACCAGCATCGTCGTCATCGCGACAGGAAGATCCGCAATGACGGGTAACGGATGGCCATCCAGACGAAGGTTCTCCGCGGGCTGGCGCAACAGCGGGTGCAGCGACGTCTGCAGATCCTGTGGGGTTTTCCATAGTGCGGAGATGTGTGCGGCATCCGCGCGATCGAGCGCGAAGAATTGCTGACGCCAGTAGTCGCGCACGGCTTCGGCTAGCAGTTCGCTTTCGTCGCTGCTGGCGGTCTGCACGAAGGCGTGGCCGCTGTCGAACGCATGCTGGCTGAGCATGCGCTGGCACCAGCCGTGGATGGTATGCACGGCGGCCTCGTCCATCCATTGCGCAGCCAGTTCCAGCTGGCGCGCGGCGCGGGCGCGCGCGTCGGCATCATGATATTCGGCGACCAGCGCGGCGAGGAAATCGTCCACCGCGCCGCGTCCGCGAAATGCCTCGGCCGCTTCGCTCAATCGCGTGCGGATGCGCTCGCGCAGCTCGGCGGTGGCAGCCTTGGTGAAAGTGACTACGAGGATTTTCGGCGGGAGCAACGGCGTGGCGTTGTCGTGGCCCAGTACCAGGCGCAGGTACAGCGCGGCGATGGTCCAGGTCTTGCCGGTGCCGGCACTGGCTTCGATCAGCTGGATGCCGCGCAAGGGCAGCTGCAACGGGTCGAGCGGAGCGATGCGATTCATGCGTCGCCCTCCATCGGCAGCACGGCGTCGGCCAGTGCCTGATACAGATGCAGCCAGTGTTCGAAACCGCCAGCGTGCAGTGCGTCGAAGCTGGGCCACGCACGGGCGAGGCAGAGATCCTCACCGAGTTCACCGGGACTATGCGCGAAGGCGTTGCCCTCGTAGCAGCTCCTGGCGGCAGCGACCGGATCTTTTTCGGAGCGCAGCCAAGCGTACGCGCTCTTGCGCGCGATCGGCAGCGGTGACTGCATGCCGGCGTGGAGTGCGGCCAGTAGCTGGTCGAGTCGCTCGGCGGCTTCTTCGCGCGACAGCTCGCGCAAGGTCGGTTGTGCATCGGCGCTGATCACGCGGGTCTGCATGGCCAGTCCGTTCGCGTTGGCCAGCAAGTGGATGATCCACGCCGGTATCAGTTTGTCGTGGCGCAGCGATCCATCGCTACTCAGCAGAGCGCCATTGAGCAGTTCGAGTCGGCGGTGCCGGCCGCTGTCGTCGTGGCGCAGGTCGGTCAGCCAGTCCTCGATCGGCAGGCCGGCGCTGGCGTAGCGCAGTTCATGTTTGGCGTCGGTCAGCGGCCAGCGCAGGCAGGCCTCACGCCAGCTCGCGGCGAGTGCCTGGATCTGTTCGGTGATCTGCGCCTGCAACTCCGCGCCGAAACCGGCAGGCGGCAGCCGGCCTTCGTCGTGCAGACGCTGGGCAGCGTCGGTGATGGTGCGATCGAGATCGGTCGCGTCCGGATCGATCGCCGCGTGCAGCACCGACTGGGCGGCACTGTAACGCTGCAGGCCGTCGAGCGCGAACGGCTCGTCATCGATGGCGTCGTCATCGGTTTCGCTGAAATACACCTTCAGCCGCTGGTTGAAGAAGGTAGCCACCGGCTTGCTGAGAAAGCGTT
>DASZCB010000796.1:0-2071 GCA_035943575.1 Rhodanobacter sp.
GTGCATGCCGAGCATATGCAGCGCGAGTGGGTCAGTGGTATCGAATGCGCCCAGGCCCATCAGGGTGGTGGTGACCGGCAAGCCGAACGTATCGACGAATGCACGCAGTGCCGTTGCCGCACTGGCTGCGATCACGCCACCGCCGGCGTAGATCAATGGCCGTTGTGCCTGCATCAACGCGGCGAAGAACGTGGAACAGTCGGCATCGCTCAATGCCGACTGTTCCACCGCACTCAGACGCGCGCGGTAACCGGTCAGTGCCAGCTCACCGGTGCCATGAAAGTTCAGTGCCGTGTTCTGCACGTCTTTGGGTACGTCCACCACCACCGGGCCGGGCCGGCCGCTGCGGGCTAGGGTGAACGCGGTGCGCACGGTCGCCTCCAGCTGCGTCGCGTCGGTGACCAGGAATACGTGCTTGGCGCAGGCGCCCATGATGTTGCTGATTGGTGCCTCCTGGAACGCGTCGCTGCCAATCGCCGCGGTGCCCACCTGGCCGCAGATCACCACCAGCGGGATCGAGTCGGCCATCGAGTCGCGCACCGGCGTGACCATGTTCGTCGCACCGGGTCCGGAGGTGACCACCGCCACGCCGACCTTGCCGGAAGCGCGCGCATAACCCGCGGCCATGAAACCCGCACCTTGCTCGTTGGCCGGCACGATCAGCGGCATCGGCTCGTCGCCGTTGCCATGTAGGTTGGCGGCGTTGTAGCGGAACACAGCGTCATACACCGGCAGGATCGCGCCACCGGAATAGCCAAACAGCACCTTGACGCCTTCGTCGGCGAATACCTGCACGATGACTTCGGCGCCGCTTATCGATTGACCGGCGCGCGGGTGTTGCTCGATTTCAGGTGTGATTTTCAGCGGTGGTGCATTCACTAAAGAATCCTTGGAGATAGCGGGATGAACACCCTCTCCACCAGCGGCAACGCTGCCGGTGGAGAGGGCTCAAGCGCGGTGGTCAGCCGACCTTCTTCAGCGGCGTGGCAGCGGGTGCCGCTGTCGGTTGCAGCCACGGCATCTGCGCGCGCAGCTTCGCGCCGACCACTTCGATGGGATGGTCGAGATCGGCCTGCTTGAGGCGCTGGTAGTTCGGCAGGCCAGCCTTGTATTCAGCCGTCCAGTTACGCGCGAAGGTGCCATCCTGGATGTCGGTGAGCACATCCTTCATGCGCGCCTTGGTGCTGGCGTCGACCACACGAGGACCGCTGACGTAGTCGCCGTACTGCGCGGTCTCGGAGACGAACTCCAGCATTCGCTTCAGGCCACCTTCGTAGAACAGGTCGACGATCAGCTTCAGCTCGTGCATCACCTCGTAGTACGCGATCTCCGGCTGGTAGCCGGCTTCGACCAGCGTTTCGAAACCCTTGATCACCAGCTCGCTGGCACCGCCACACAGCACGGCCTGCTCACCGAACAAGTCGGTTTCGGTCTCTTCCTTGAAGTCGGTCTTGATGATCATCGCGCGGCCGCCACCGATGCCGTCGGCGTAGCCCTTGGTCTTCGCCTCGGCGTGGCCACTGACGTCCTGGTGCACCGCCCAGATGCACGGCACACCACGCCCACGCTCGTACTCGCTGCGCACCAGCGCGCCGGGACCTTTCGGGGCGACCAGGATCACGTCGATGTCGGCGCGCGGGGTGATCTGCTTGAAATGCACGTTAAAGCCGTGCGCGAACAACAGCGCGGCGCCCGGCTTGATGTTCGGCTCGATCACTTCCTTGTACAGCGTCGGCTGCACCATGTCCGGGGTCAGCACGGCGACCAGGTCGGCGCCACGCACGGCGTTGGCCGGCTCGACCACGGCGAAGCCATCGGCTTCGGCGCGCTTCCAGGTCGGGCCACCGGGACGCAGGCCGACCACGACATCGAGGCCGGAGTCGCGCAGGTTCAGCGCGTGCGCGCGGCCCTGGCTGCCATAGCCGAGTACGGCGATGCGGGATTTGGCGAGTGGGTTGGTGGGGGCGGTACTCATGCGGCAACTCCTTCGGTGGTTTCGGTGTGGGTGTGCTTGGATGGGGCGATCGCGGTATGCAGCTGGGTGGTGGCGCCGTCGGAGGCGGAGCCGACC
>DASZCB010000797.1:0-2093 GCA_035943575.1 Rhodanobacter sp.
GCTGGGCTATCCGGACGACAAGCTGCGCCGGCTCTGCCAGGAAGCGATCGATGCCGGCTTTAATCACGTCAAGCTGAAGGTGGGCCGCGATCTGGACGACGACATCCGCCGCGTGCGTATCGCTCGCGAGGTGCTCGGCCCGCAGCGCAAGCTGATGATCGACGCCAACCAGATCTGGGAAGTGGATCAGGCGATCGCGTGGGTGCGTGCGCTGCAGTTCGCGCAGCCCTGGTTCATCGAGGAACCGACCAGCCCCGACGACATCGAGGGTCATCGCAAGATTCGCGAGGCGGTCGCGCCGGTGCAGGTGGCCACCGGCGAGATGTGCCAGAACCGCGTCATGTGGAAACAGTTCATCACGCGCGGCGCGGTCGACGTGGTGCAGATCGATGCCTGCCGGCTCGGCGGCGTCAACGAGATCCTTGCCGTGTTGCTGCTGGCAGCGAAATACGGATTGAAGGTGTGCCCGCACGCCGGCGGCGTGGGTCTGTGCGAATACGTGCAGCATCTGGCGATGATCGATTATGTGTGCATCGCCGGTACCCGTGAGGGTCGCGTGGTGGAGTATGTCGACCATCTGCACGAGCACTTCATCGATCCTTGCGTGTTACGCGACGCGGCCTACATGCCGCCGCAGGCGCCTGGCTTCTCGATCACCATGAAGCCGGCGTCGCTGGCGCGGTACCGGCATCGGGAGGCCGCGTGATGGCGCAGCCTCATCACCCGGCATGCGGCTTGCGGACCGCGCCGTGACCCGTATCGATGCCCATCAACATTTCTGGCGCTATCGTGCGACGGATTTTCCGTGGCTGGATGCCGGCATGGCGGTGCTGCAGCGCGACTGGTTGCCGGGCGACCTCAGGCCGCTTCTCGACGCAGAGGGCATCGACGCCTGCATCGCGGTGCAGGCGCGCACCGTGGAGGACGAAACCGATTTCCTGCTGGCGCTGGCCGATGCGCATCCATGGATCGCCGCGGTGGTCGGCTGGGTCGACCTGCGCGCGAACGATCTCGAACAACGACTGGCGCGTTGGCACAGCATGGACCGACTGGCCGGTTTCCGCCATCTGCTGCAGGACGAGCCGGACGTGCAGGGCTTCGTCACCGATGCCATGTTCAATCGCGGCGTCGCCACGCTGCAGGCGCAGGGCAAGGTCTACGAAGTGCTGCTGCGCGCACCGCAGCTGTCAGTGGTGCCCGCGTTCTGCGCGCGCCACGACCGCCACTGGCTGGTGCTCGACCACCTTGGCAAGCCGGCGATCGGTGGTGCCGGCGATGCGGCATGGCATGCTTCGCTGCGCGAGCTGGCGGCGATGCCGCATGTCGCGTGCAAGCTGTCGGGGCTGGTCACGGAGGTTACGGGCGATACGCTCGACGACGACGTATTGCATCGTTATCTGGATGCCGCACTGGAACTGTTCGGTGCGCAACGGCTGATGATCGGCTCGGACTGGCCGGTGTGCCTGCTGCGCGCCACCTATCCGCAGGTGCACGCGATCGTGACACGCTGGGCCGCGCGGTTGAGCGAGAGCGAACGGCAGGCGTTGTACGGCGGCACGGCCGCGCGCTGCTATGGTTTGTCGACGGCGGAGGAGGGCGGGCGATGGAGCTGAATCTGCACGACAAGGTGGTAATCGTCACCGGCGGCGGCGCCGGCATCGGCGGCGCGATCAGTCTTGCGCTGGCGTGTGAAGGCGCGATTCCGGTGGTGTTCGGGCGCAGTGCGCTGGCGCCGGTCTTCGAGCAGCAACTGCAAGCCATGCAGCCGCGCGCGCGCTTCTTCCAGCTCGAGTTGGCCGACGAGGCGGCCTGTCGCTCGGCGGTGCAGGCGACGCTGGACGCGTTCGGTGCGCTGCACGGCCTGGTCAACAACGCAGGCATCAACGACAACGTGGGCCTGGATGCCGGCCGCGACGCCTTCGTCGGCTCGCTGGAACGGAACCTGATTCACTACTACGTGATGGCGCACCACTGCGTGCCGCATCTCAAGGCGAGTCGAGGTGCGATCGTCAACATCTCCTCCAAGACCGCGCTGACCGGGCAGGGTGGCACCAGCGGGTATTGCGCTTCCAAGGGTGCACAACTCGCGCTCA
>DASZCB010000798.1:0-4759 GCA_035943575.1 Rhodanobacter sp.
GGCTGGACACGTTCGAGATCTATCCGAACGGCATCTCCACCTCGCTACCGTACGACGTGCAGCTGGCGCTGGTGCGCTCGATCAAAGGCTTCGAGCACGCCCACATCACCCGCCCCGGCTACGCGATCGAATACGACTACTTCGATCCGCGCGGACTCAATCCGTGGCTGGAGACGAAGGCGATCCCCGGTCTGTACTTCGCCGGCCAGATCAACGGCACCACCGGCTATGAGGAGGCGGCCGCGCAAGGCCTGATCGCAGGCCTGAATGCCGCGCTGGCAACACAAGGCAAAGCACCGTGGTATCCGCGCCGCGACGAGGCGTACATCGGCGTGCTGATCGACGACCTCACCAGCAATGGCACGATCGAGCCGTACCGCATGTTCACCTCGCGCGCCGAATACCGGCTGCATCTGCGCGAGGACAACGCCGACCTGCGCCTCAGCGAAAGAGGTTTCGAACTCGGCGTGGTGCCGCAGCCACGCTATGACGCGTTGCGCGCCAAGCGCGAAGCGGTCGAACGCGAACTGCAACGTCTGGGAGGATTGTGGGCCACGCCGGGCAATGCACTGGGCGCGGCGGTCGAGCGCCAGCTCGGCATCGTCGTCAGCCGTGAGACGAATGCGATGGATCTGTTGCGGCGGCCCGAACTCGATTACGCGCAGCTCACCTCCGTGGCCGAACTCGGCCCGCCGGTGGCGCGCGACGACGTCGCCGCGCAGGTCGAGGTACAGATCAAGTACGCCGGCTATCTGGAACGCCAGCGCGAGGAGATCGAGCGCCAGCGGCGGCACGAGCACACCGCGATTCCCGCCAGCTTCGACTACGACAAGGTGCGCGGGTTGTCGGCCGAAGTGCTGCTGAAACTGAAACGCACACTGCCGGCGACGCTCGGTCAAGCCGCACGCGTCAGTGGCGTCACTCCGGCGGCGATCTCGCTGCTGCTCGTGCACCTGAAACGCCGCGACGCCGCCTGACATCCGGCGCTGCCCGCGCTGCGGTTCACTCATGGCATCATGCGCACTTTGACGAGCATGGAGAGTGCGCAATGGAAATCTGGATCGGCCGCGACGGTGAACGGCATGGCCCGTACAAGGAAGACGATGTGCGCCAATGGTTGCGCAGCGGTCAGGTCAGCCCGAAGGATCTGGCCTGGTACGAAGGCCTCGCCGACTGGCAACCGCTGTCGGTGCTGTTTCCCGATGAGCTGTTGCGCAATGCGCCGGCGCCCAGCAACCCGTACACCGCACCTGCTGCACCGCTGATGCCACTGCCGCAAACCACGGCGGCCGCGTTGGAAGACTATGCCGGTTTCTGGAAGCGCGTGGCTGCCTACATTCTCGATGCCATCATCCTGTACATTCCAAACACGCTCATCATGAAGGCTATGGGCGGCGACGCGGCTCAGGAGGCGATGCGGCAGACGATGCTTTCCGCACCAGGTAACGCGCAGGCCATGATGGCTGCCTACGGACAGTTTTATTCGATGATGGGGACAACGATAGCGATCACCAGCGCAATGGCCTGGTTGTACTTCGCCCTCTGCGAGAGTTCAGCTTGGCAGGGCACCTTGGGCAAACTGGCGCTGAGCATCCGGGTCACCGACTTGCAAGGCAAGCGGATCAGCTTCCTTCGCGCGCTGGGTCGCTATCCCGCCAAATTCCTCAGCGGCATGATCCTGTTTGTCGGCTTCCTGATGGTCTCCTGGACCGAGCGCAAGCAGGGCCTGCACGACCTGATCTGCAGCACCCTGGTGCTGAACGGACGCGCCAGCGAGTTCAAGTCGGGCCAGACCTCGTCCGACAACAGCAAATCGTTCAGCGCCTGATCCAGCGTTCTCCCTGCACGGCGCCGCGATTCAGTCGCGGCGCCGTGCTTGTTTGCGCACCTGCGCTGCCGGCGCAGCGGGGCTGCTTGGTATCATCAGCAGCTTGATCCCGTTTACCCAGCGCAACACGCCGTCCAAGGAATAGAAGTCGCCCATGCTCAGCATCGAACAACGTATCGCCAACGATATTGCCGCCAAGACCGAACAGGTGCGGGCGGCCGTGGATCTGCTCGACGGCGGCGCCACCGTGCCGTTCATCGCGCGCTACCGCAAGGAAGTTACTGGTGGTCTGGACGACACCCAGCTGCGCCTGCTGGAGGAGCGGCTGCACTATTTGCGTGAACTGGAGGATCGGCGCGCGGCAATCCTCGCCAGTGTCGAGGAACAGGGCAAGCTCAGCGATGCGCTGAAAGGTGAGCTGCTCGCCGCCGACACCAAGGCGCGACTGGAAGACCTGTACCTGCCGTTCAAGCCGAAGCGTCGCACCAAGGCGCAGGTCGCGCGCGAGGCCGGGCTGGAGCCACTGGCGCTGGGCCTGCGCGACGATCCCACGCAATCACCCGAGGCATTCGCCGAAGCGTTCGTCGATGCAGAGAAAGGCATCGCCGACGTGCGCGCCGCACTCGACGGCGCGCGCGCGATCCTGATGGAGTCGATCGCCGAAGATGCTCACCTGGTCGGCGAGCTGCGCGACTGGCTGTGGGCACAGGGCCAGATCCGCGCCAAGCTGGTCGAGGGCAAGGAAAACGAGGGCGCGAAGTTCCGCGACTATTTCGACCACGTCGAGCCGATCGGCAAGATCCCCTCGCATCGCCTGCTGGCGTTGATGCGCGCGCGCAACGAGGGTGTGATCGAACTGGAGCTGACACCCACCGTCGATGCCGAACAAGGCCACGCCGAAGGCGAAGGGCGCGTCGCCGCGCATGCCAGTATCCATAACCGCGGCCGCGCCGCCGATGCGTGGCTGCGCGAAACCGTGCGTCTGACCTGGCGCGTGAAGCTGCACCTGCATCTCACCCTCGACCTGTTCGGCCGCGTGCGCGAAGGCGCCGAGGACGAGGCGATCCGCGTGTTCGGCGACAACCTGAAAGACCTGATGCTGGCCGCACCGGCCGGCGCGAAGACGGTGATGGGGCTGGATCCGGGCATCCGTACCGGCGTCAAAGTCGCGGTGGTCGATGCTACCGGCAAACTGCTCGCCACCGACGTGATCTATCCGCACGAGCCGCGCCGGCAGTGGAATGAATCGCTCGCGCAACTGGCGAAGCTGTGCAAGCAGCACGGCGTGAATTTGATCGCGATCGGCAACGGTACCGCCTCCCGCGAGACGGACAAGTTGGCCGGCGAACTGATCAAGAAGTTGGCCGACGTCAATCTATCGAAAGTGGTGGTCAGTGAAGCCGGAGCGTCGATCTACTCGGCCTCGGAACTAGCGGCGAAGGAATTCCCCGATCTGGATGTGACCTTGCGCGGCGCCATCTCGATCGCACGCCGGCTGCAGGATCCCCTGGCCGAGCTGGTGAAGATCGAACCGAAGGCAATCGGCGTGGGCCAGTACCAGCACGACGTGAACCAGATCAAGCTGGCACGCGCGCTGGATGCCCGCGTCGAGGATTGCGTCAACGCGGTCGGCGTGGACGTGAACACCGCCTCCGCCGCGCTGCTATCGCGCGTGGCCGGCCTCAGCGCCAGCGTCGCCGAGAACGTGGTGAAGCATCGCGATGCGAACGGCCCGTTCGCGAACCGCAAGGCGCTGCTGAAAGTGCCCCGACTGGGCGACAAGGCGTTCGAGCAGTGCGCCGGCTTCCTGCGCGTATCCGGCGGCGACAACCCGTTGGATGCCAGTTCTGTCCACCCGGAAGCGTATCCGGTGGTCGAGCGGATCATCGCGCAGTGCGGCCGCGAGGTGCGCAACCTGATCGGCGACGCCGGCTTCCTGCGCGGCCTCAAGCCTGAGCAGTTCACCGACGCGAAGTTCGGCGTGCCGACCGTGCGCGACATCTTGAAGGAACTGGAGAAGCCCGGCCGCGATCCGCGCCCCGAATTCGTCGCGCCCAGCTTCGCTGAAGGCGTCGAGGACGTGAAGGATCTCAAACCCGGCATGATCCTCGAAGGCCGCGTCACCAACGTCGCCGCGTTCGGTGCATTCGTCGACATCGGCGTGCATCAGGATGGGCTGGTGCATGTCTCGGCGCTGTCTCACACGTTCGTTAAGGATCCGCGCGACGCGGTGAAGGCCGGCGACATCGTCAAGGTCAAGGTGATGGAGATCGACCTGCCGCGCCAGCGCATCGGCCTTAGCATGCGACTCGACGACGAGCCCGGGCAGGTGCGCGGTGGGCGTCCGGCCAGTGGCGATAATCCGGGTGGTCAGCGCAACGACCGTAACGGCGGACGCCCGGGCAATAGTGTGCTGAAACCAGCGTCGGCACCGGCCAACAGCGCCTTTGCCGACGCGTTGGCGCGCGCAGCCAAACGCTGATTAGGCCACCATACGGAAGCGCGCTGCAATGCAGCATGCGCTTCCGTATGGGGTGCATTAACGTAACGCTCATATAACAAGGCCATTCCGGCCCAGGAGTGTTACCCATGCTTCGCACTCGCCAACTCGCCGGCGCCATCGCCGCCACGTTGCTGTTCAGCAGTGCTGCTGCCGCCACCGACTTCAGTAAAGTCATCGTGTTTGGCGACAGCCTCAGTGACAACGGGAATCTTTCGCAGGTGCTACCTGGCCCGAGCATTCAGCCACCACTGCGATTCACCACCAACCCCGGCCACGTGGCCATCGAGAATGTGGCAAATGCCTTGGGCAGCACGCTCAGCCCTTCGCTCAATGGGGGAACCGATTACGCCTGGGGCGGCGCAGGCGTGAACAACAACTCGCCTGGTACGCCGGGGAGCGTGCCTACACTGACCGCACAGGTGAATGCT
>DASZCB010000799.1:0-1701 GCA_035943575.1 Rhodanobacter sp.
GGCCGGTGCGAACTTTGTTGAGTGTGCTGGCGATCGCGGTGGAAGTGACCATGATCCTGACGCTGGTGGGCGTGAGCCACGGGACCATCGACTCGCAAAAAGACAGAGCGCGGGCGGTGGGCGCCGACATTGTGGTCCGGCCGAAGGGCACTTCGGTGATCTCGGGTCTAAGCTCGGCGCCGATGAGCGACAAGTATCTTGGCCTGTTGATGCAGCAACCGCATGTGGCGGCGGTAACCGGCACTGTGGTTCAGGCCTTGACGTTCCCGGATTCGGTTACAGGCATCGATTTTCCTGCTTTCAATGCGATGAGTGGAGGATTCCGCTACATCCATGGCGGCGATCCGGTGCGCGACGACGACATGGTCGTCGATGAGGATTACGCCGCGCAGCATCACCTGGGGGTCGGCAGCCATATCCGGCTGATCGCGCATGACTGGAACATCGCCGGAGTAGCCGAAGGCGGTAAGCTGGCGCGGGTGGCAGTTAAGCTGAAGACGTTGCAGAATCTCACCGGCGCGCAGGGACACCTGACGATGATCTGGGTGAAGCTGGATGATTCGACGCTTGCGGACAAGGTAGCGCAGCAACTGAAAGGGCCGTTGGATGACGATCAGATCTATTCCATCAATCAGCTGATGGATGCCTATTCGATCAGCAATCTGGGTATGCTGAAGGCTTTTATCGGAGTGGTGATTACGGTTGCCACGATTGTAGGATTCATCGTCGTGTTCATGGCCATGTATACGGCAGTGTTGGAGCGAACGCGAGAGATTGGAATTATCAAGGCAGTCGGCGGGGGTTCGGGCCTGGTGCTCGGCATTCTGCTGCGGGAAACGCTGATGCTCGCTGTGCTCGGGACGGCACTGGGAATAGGGCTGACCTACGGAACTCAGTGGCTGATGAAACATTCCGTACCTGCCAGCCTGGTTCAGGAGACCGTCTACGACTGGTGGCTTTATGCGGGATTGATCGCAATCGTGGGCGCGATGTTGGGGGCGATTGTGCCCGGGTATAAGGCGGTGCAGCAGGATGTGACCGAGGCGCTGTCCTATGAGTGAGGGCCGAGTGAGTGCAGTGGAACTGGGTGCGAAGGAGCAGCCAGGTACGGCGACCCCGATCATCCGGGTGCGTGGGTTGACTAAGACCTACCATGTGGGCGATGTGGAGGTGAATGCGCTGCGCGGGGTGGACCTGGATATCGCGCGCGGAGAGTTTGTGGCGATCGTCGGAGCTTCCGGCTCAGGCAAATCGACGCTGTTTCACATCCTAGGCGGCCTGACGCCGCCGACCTCCGGCGCCGTCACTATTGACGGCAAGGATCTGGGCCGGATGAGCAACCAGCAGCGCACGGATCTGCGCAAGACGACCGTCGGTTTCGTCTTCCAGAAGTACAACCTCCTGCCTACGCTAACGGCCGAAGACAACATCAAGATCGTCGAGTACATCGGCGGGCGCTCGACTGCATTCACGCCGGAATTCGAAGAGGTGTTGCGGCTGCTGGGCATTCAGGACCGCATGAAACATAAACCGCGTGCGCTCTCCGGCGGCCAGCAGCAGCGTGTGGCGATCGCGCGAGGAATCGTTAACAAGCCGGCGATCCTGCTGGCGGACGAGCCAACCGGCAACCTGGACAGCCAGAACTCAGCCGCGGTGCTGGCGTTGATGAAGGATCTGAACCAGCGGACGGGACAGACGATC
>DASZCB010000800.1:0-5238 GCA_035943575.1 Rhodanobacter sp.
CTCCAGCGGCAGGCCGTTGATCTCGACCACGTTGTCGAGCATGCGGGTGAACACCTTCACCACTTCGCGGTACTCGTCCCAGTCGAAGCGCGCCTTCGGGCCGAACGGATCGCGCACGAAGGTGGTGAGGTTGATCGAGCCGAGCAGGCACGAGCCGTACGGCGGCAGCGGCTGCTCGCCGCAGGGGTTGGTAGCGCGGATGTGCTCGCACCACCAGTTGTTGTTCATCTCGTTGACCTTGTCGATCAGGATGAAACCGGGCTCGGCGTAGTCATAGGTGGACACCATGATCATGTCCCACAGGTGCCGCGCACGGATATGGCTGTAGATCTTGCAGGCGACCAGGCCATCTTCGCGGTCGACGTAGTTCTCGTGGGTCGGCCATTCGCGCCAGACCACCTTGGTCGCATCGTTGACGTCGATCTCGTCCTTTTCCTTGACGTGCACCGGGAACACCAGCGGCCAGTCCTGGTCGTGCTCGACCGCGTCCATGAAGCCATCGGTGATCAGCAACGACAGGTTGAACTGGCGCAGCCGGCCGTCTTCGCGCTTGGCGCGGATGAACTCTTTCGCGTCCGGATGGCTGATGTCGAACGTGCCCATCTGCGCGCCGCGACGGCCGCCGGCGGAGGACACGGTGAAGCACATCTTGTCGTAGATATCCATGAACGACAGCGGGCCGCTGGTATACGCACCGGCGCCCGACACGTACGCGCCGCGCGGGCGCAACGTGGAGAATTCATAGCCGATGCCGCAGCCGGCCTTCAGGGTCAAGCCAGCCTCGTGTACTTTCTCCAGGATGTCGTCCATCGAATCGCGGATGGTGCCGGAGACGGTGCAGTTGATGGTGGAGGTGGCCGGCTTGTGCGCCAGCGCGCCGGCGTTGGAGGTGATGCGGCCGGCGGGGATCGCACCGCGGCGCAGCGCCCACAGGAAACGCTCGTACCAGTGGCCGCGCAGCTCGTCGCTGACTTCCACATCCGACAACGCGCGCGCCACGCGCTGATAGGTGCCGTCGATGGTGGCATCGACCGGCTCGCCGGACTTCGCCTTCAGGCGGTACTTCTTGTCCCAGATGTCATACGACGCGGGTTGCAACAGGATTTCCACGACGGCATCACGACCTGTGGCTGGATGGGTGGCTGGCGCACGCACTGTGCTCATCGGCTTCCTGACCTCTCGGCGTGGCCTCAGGGCCACGTTGATTCTTATTTATTTGATACGACGATGTCGTTCACGCTCTCCGCAACAACCAAGCGGCCGCGAGGATTGCCCTCCCGACCATATACCGCTTGTTTCCGACAGCAGCGACTCCCCCTCAAGAGTGCGATGGTCGACACCAGTACTTGTCTTGGCGCTGGTACTTGAACACAAGATGTTGTGGTTGCTATCGGATAGGCAAGTTAACCCTGACGCCGCTGGTTGTAAAGTCCCTTCGACAAAATTGGCTGCATGGAACCGCTGCGCCCCGCTCCGGTCGAACCAGCGCCGCTTTCGTTGTCCAAAGGAGGACGCCATGTCGCAGCAGCATTCCCGTCTTTGACCCTGGCTGACCGGCCTGTGTGCCGCCGTGCTCATCGGCGTGTTGCCGGGCATCGGCCATGCCGCCACCTTGCCCGCAGCGGTCGACGGCCAGCCGATGCCGTCGCTGGCGCCGATGCTGACGCGGGTGACCCCAGCCGTGGTGAACATCTCGACCAAGACGCGGGTGCCGGTGCGCGATGCGTATTTCGACGACCCGATGGTGCGCCAGTTCTTTGGCCTGCCCGCAGCGCCGCGCGAGCGGGTCGAGCAGAGCCTGGGTTCGGGTGTGATCGTGGACGCGGCGAAGGGCTACGTGCTCACCAACAACCATGTGGTCGGCGGCGCCGACGACATCAGCGTGACGCTGCAGGACGGCCGCACGTTCAAGGGCAAGCTGATCGGCACCGACCCGGACACCGACGTGGCGGTGGTGCAGATCTCCGCACAAAACCTGCAGGCGCTGCCGCTGGCCGACTCGTCCGGCTTGCGCGTGGGCGACTACGTGGTCGCAGTGGGCGATCCGTTCGGCCTCGGCCAGACAGTGACTGCTGGCATCGTCTCCGCGCTGGGCCGCTCGGGGCTGGGCCAGAACTCATCGGGCATGGGGGGCTACCAGAACTTCATCCAGACCGACGCCTCGATCAATCCCGGCAACTCCGGTGGCGCGCTGGTGAACCTGCGCGGCGAACTGGTCGGCATCAACACGATGATCTTCTCGCCGTCGGGCGGCAACGTCGGCATCGGCTTTGCGATACCTACCGACCTCACCGGCGCGGTGATGGCGCAGCTGCTGGCGCATGGCAAGGTGCAGCGCGGCAGCCTCGGCGTGCAGACGCAGGCGATCACCCCGCGCATCGCGGAATTGCTGAAGTTGAAGGACAGCAACGGCGTGGTGGTCACCGGCGTTGGCGGCGACTCTGCTGCCGCGCACGCCGGCCTGCAGGCCGGCGATGTGCTGACCACGCTCAACGGCAAGCCGCTGCGCAACGAGCAGGAGCTGCGCAATGCCGAAGGCCTGCTGCCGCTGGGCAGCACGGTGCAACTGGGCGTGTTGCGCGATGGCAAAACCAGCGCGGTCAGCGCCACGTTGAACGCGGAGAAACTGGCCAGCGTCGACGGTAGCCAACTCGATGCGCGCCTCAGCGGCGTGCGTTTCAGTGACTTGAGCGAGAGTCAGCGCAACCAGGGTTTGTACGGCGTGGCGATCAGCGCGGTGCAACCAGGCAGTCGCGCCGCGCGCGCTGGCCTGAGCACCGATGACGTGGTGATCGGCGTGGGCAACCAGCGCATCACCGGCCTGCGCATGCTGCGCGGGTTGGCCAACGTGCATCTGCGCCAGCTGGTGCTGGTGGTCGCCGATGCTGACGGCAGCCGCTACGTGGTGGTCGAATAGCCAATAGGATCTCCGCAAACCGTGGCACGGATCGCCTGCCGGCCGTGTCGCGGCGCACAGGATGGTCATTGCCTTCATGCAAATGCATGAAAGTGCTTGATGTTTTGTATTCAGGCCGATGGAATATCCTCTCCAGTTCACCTTCTGTGCGCCTGCAAGGCGGCATACTCACGCCTTCACATCATCAAATCACGCCGGGGCTCCCCACCATCATGTCCGTCCGCATTACCCGCCTGCTATCTGTTGCCCTGATCGGGGCCTGCTTCATCACCGCACCGGCGTTCGCCAAGAGCCATGCCAAGGCCAAGGCCAGCGCGCCCGCGAAAGGCCCCACCCTGATCTGGCGCGGTGACGTCGCCACCGCCAACGGTGTCGTCAACGATGTGGCGGCCGCGTGGGAAAAGAGCGGTCACGGCCGCATCGAGCTGCAGCCGTTCAACACCGCCTCGGGCATCGACGCCGTGGCCATCGGCACCGCCGATCTGGCCGGCAGCGCACGCGCCAGCGACGGCAGCGCGCAGAACGCCAACCTCACGTTCACCCCGGTGGCGTGGGATGCGCTGGTGATCATCACGCAGTCGTCCAACCCGGTCCGCGGGCTTACGCTGAAGCAGGTGCACGACATCTACTACGGCAAGATCCATGACTGGAGCGAGGTCGGCGGCAACAGCGCGCCGATCGACGTGTATGCCGTGGCCAGCCCCGGCGACGGCGTGGAATACAGCCTGCGCGACCTGCTGTTCGGCCGCGCCAACCAGCCGGTCGCCGCGCCGCGGTTGTACGTCAACACGCGCAAGCTGGAAGAAGGCGTCTCGCTCAATCCGAACGGCTTCGGTGTCGCCACGCTCGCCGACATCAGCGGCAACTCGAAGCTCAAGGCGATCCCGATCAACGGCAAGTCCGCCAGCGTCGCCAACATCGCCGACGGCAGCTACCCGCTGTTCACCCCGCTCTACCTGGTGACCAACCCGAACAGCCCGAAGGCCACCTCGGTCCAGGCCTTCGTCGACTTCATGCAGAGCGAGCCGGCCAAGGCCGCACTGCGCAAGCATGCGGTGTTGCCGTATCAGGACGGCATTGCACTGGCTTCGATGGACGATTCACGTCGCAGCACCATCCTCGCCGAAGTCGGCGCCCATGCCAGCCATGCCACCGCGCCGATCTCGGCGCCGGGCGCGACCTACGCGGCCCGCGCCGCGGTGGCGCCGACCTCGCCCGATACGCTGGCGGCCAAGACAGCGCTGGAGAATCGTCGTGCCGATGCCAATGACACCGCCCGACTGAACAAGGTGAGCGGCAGCGTGGCCGACGTCACCGTCAGCAGCGCGGCCTACGCCAAGGGCAGCGCCACCACTGTCAGCCAGACCAGCGGCAAGGATTTTGACAAGGTCTCCGCGGATGCCAGCCAGACCGGCCCGACGACCTACAAGGTGAGCAAGGGCGACACGCTGTCGACGATCGCCAAGCGGAATGCCGTCGAAGTCGCCCAGCTGCGCGAGTGGAACCACCTGAAGAACGACCAGATCAAGCTCGGTCAGGTGCTGCGCATCAGCAACCGCTGAGCCATGCCCAGCGTGCAGATACTCGCGCTGACGCTGGATCTGGACGACACCCTGTGGCCGGTGCTGCCGGCGTTGCAACGTGCCGACCAGGCGGTGGACGTCTGGTTGCAGCAGCACCATCCCGACGTTGCACGCGCATGGCCGATTGCGGCCATGCGCGAGTTGCGCAACCAGGTCGCCGCCGAGCGGCGCGATCTGGCGCATGACTTCACCACTCAACGCCAGCTCACCATGCAGCACGCGTTTGCCGCCTGTGGCATCGCCGCGGCACCGATCGAGGCGTTGTGGGAAATCTACTTCGCCGCGCGCAACAGCGTGGAGCTGTATCCGGACAGCCTGCCGGCACTTGAGCGGATCACCGCGCGCTGGCCGCTGGCGAGCCTGACCAACGGCAATGCCGACCTGCAGCGCATCGGCATCCACACGCATTTCGCCCACCACATCTGCGCGCGAGACAGCGGCGTGGCCAAGCCCGATCCACGCATTTTTCTGGCCGCCGCCGAACGACTCGGCGTGGCGCCGGAGCAGATCCTGCATGTCGGCGACGATCCGGTCATGGATGTCGTCGGTGCGCGCGACGCCGGCCTGCGCACTGCCTGGATCAACCGCGACGGCAAGCCATGGCCGGCCGAACTGGGCACGCCACCCGAGCTGGATCTGCGCGACATGACCGCGCTGGCCGACTGGCTCGACGCGCAGCATCCTGCCGCTCGCACGTAGGCAAATAGCGGACAAAACGCGCATCATTGCCGACTGATT
>DASZCB010000801.1:0-4595 GCA_035943575.1 Rhodanobacter sp.
TGCCATTGGTGCGATGGCACCCTTTGCTAGCGGAGAAGCATTTTTTGTTGGCGCTGGCGGCGAAGCCGTTTTTGGTGGTGCGGCCGCTAATGTTTTCTCCGGCCTTACGGGTACGGCTGCTATCGTGGGTACAGGATTAGACCCAAATGCCGAGCATGGTTTTCTACCCCATCATGGCTGCCCATAAAGTGAGTCAGGCGAACATGCAAAATGATCTGGCCGGGGTGGTTAGGTATAGGTACAAATGGCGCCTTCTACCCCTTATATGGATGAGTTTTTTTGTTCCATTTTCGATCTATATGGGTATCTACGCGATATCGCCAAAAGGAGGAGGCGGGCTCAGCGGGTGGTTGATTCTGTTGATCCTTCCAACATTCATGTTATTCATTGGATGGGTGGTTATTCTTGGGGTGTCGGATGTTGTCATGTGCGATCAGGGAATCTATCGAATGGCTTTTGGAATAACTTGGCAGAAAATGCGTTGGATCGATGTTGCAGAAATTCGCATTTCTAATACGGTAAGCCCTGCGGATGGAAAGAAGGTGCGGTCTTTTTTGTTCGTTGCATCCAAAGAATCCGGTGCCTTTCTATCCAGGAGGATTGCCTTTCAAGAGCGGAAGAGGGGCATGGAATATCTACTCAATAGAATGAACACATGTATTTCTCGTTATGGGATCGAAGTCGTCGATACGAGCACCGCGTGATAGCCAGGGCATCGCCATACCAATCTGCAGGCACTTCATCAAAACGCTGCTGGGCGTACGGCGGAATGGCAAGGGATCTCGATTGTATGAAGTGGCCGACCGAATATTCTGTCTGAGTAGCGAGAAGGCCATGGAACGGCTTACCCGTGTGATCCGACGTCCTCAAACCTGGAAATGTAAAAAGGTGCCAGGGACAATTCTGCAGGTGACCTCGGCCTACATTGCCGATCCACGTTACCCCATGCCAGTAATTAACCAAAACATGAGCGAAAAAATCACCTACAAGTATAGGTGGCGTTTTATGCCGCTTGCTTGGCTACTAATTTTTATTCCATTTAGTATTTTTATGGGTGTCACATGGATTTTTAGACAGGGCTGGCAAGGGGGCACCATTTTTCTTTTTATTTCATTGAGTTTTGTTTTGCTAGTTGGCTGCATCTTAACCATGGGGCTGGCCAATATAACTATAGATGACGAAGGGATCTCCAGAGTCGTCCTTGGAGTAACTTTGCAGAGAATAAATTGGATTAACTTGGAAAAACTACATATCTCCAATTCAAAGAATCCGGAAGATGGCAAGCCGGTCCTTTCGTATGTGTTCGTATCTTCAAAAGGCGTAGGTCACTTCTTATCTAGACGAATAATTTTTCAAGAAAGAAAGGAAGGCATGGATACTCTGCTTAAAAAAATTAAGAGTTACGTCACTCAATATAATGTTCCAATCGTAAATATCAGCCACACCTGAATTGGTCTTCTCGACAGCGTTGACACAGCCAGCAGTTTCTTCAGCCTGGCGTTCTCCGTTTCCAGCTCGCGCAGGCGCCTGGCGTCAGACACGTTCATCCCGCCGAACTTGCTGCGCCATAGGTAGTTCGAAGCTTCGCTGAAGCCGTGCCTGCGGCAAAGGTCCTTCACCGCCATGCCGGCTTCCACCTCACGCAAGAAGCCGATGATCTGTTCTTCGGAAACGCGCTCCCTCACGTCCAATCTCCTTCAGGTGAGGGGTTGGACTCCAAACCGCCGTGCTACTCAAAACCCGGGAAGACGTCGTTTGGCGAGCAATTTTCGTTACCGAGGCTCGACGACAATCAGCGTACCCGTTTGATCGTGCAAGACCAGCGCACTAATCAGCAATTACCGGAAAGGTGCGCTAGCGATAATGAGCGCTGTTCCCTTGGCCGTGCGCACGAACGGCCTTGGAGCAGGAAGGCGTGACCATCTTTCATTCGCAAGTTTTTGCGGTTACTGTGCGCACCCCTAGCCGTCCAGACAGTGCCAGGCGGCGATCCCTATGCACCTTTTAGCCCTTCCTCCCGCGAGGGTATGAGGGGTGTCGAGTTTTGACATGACTAGTACGACCGCAGCCATACCGCCGAAGGACCGGCGATTTGATCCCTCGCGCACACCGACCACCGAAGAGTCGCGCCAGTGCATCGCCGAGGTCATGCAGAAACTGAGCGCTGCGGAGAAGCGACGCAAGAAGCGCAAAGCCACCGACCAAGCCATCCACGAGCGCGCCTTATCGGCCATCATCTGCGACTTGGTTCACCGCTGCTCAATCGAGCCCACGGGGTGGCTCACGGTGGAGCTGTCGAAAGCCGCGCTGTCCAAAGACAAACGACGCGCGCCCTTCATGACCGAGCAATTCGCCATACTCGTGAAGTCCCTGGCACAACCCGCGGTCGATGTTCTGGAGCTGCGCGTGGGCGACCCACACCCCTATACCGGCGTGCGGTCCACCATCAGGGCCAGCGAGGCCTTTAGGGTTCGTGTGGATGAGTTGGGCTTGGACATCGAACACTTCGGCCGTGACCCGAAGTTGCTTGGTGATCCCCTGGAGCTGCGCTCCGCGAAGACCAAGCGGCTCGTGAATGGCAAGGTCGCTTTCATCGCCGACAAACTCCCTCTTCCTGAGAGCGACCGTGTCACTCGCATGCGTAGCGAGATGATCGCGATCAATGCGTGGATCGCAGGAGCCTCCCTATGGTGGCTGGGTGACTTCAAGGCGGACAAGATCGACGTTGGGCAACGCGCCCTCAAACGTATCTTCAACAACGGGTCACTGGACGCTGGCGGGCGACTCTACGGCGGCTTCTGGCAGGCCGCCAAGAGCGCGCAACGGACCGACAGCATCGTCATCGACGATCAGGCCGTGGCGTCGCTGGACTTCGCACAATCGGCCCTGCGCATGGCCTATGCCCAGGTCGGCGTCGAGCCTCCACGGGGCGACCTCTACGCCGTGTGGGGTCTGGAGGGATACCGCAGCGAAACCAAGAAGATCGTCAACGCGTTGCTCAGCGCCGACACGATGCCCCGCCGGTTTCCGAAGGGGACGCGTGGGGAGATGCCCAAGAGCTGGAAGTTCGAGCGTGTGATCGACTACATCAACCGCTATCACGCACCCATCGTCTCCTTGTTCGGCTCAGCGAGCGGTCTTCGCTTTATGCAGGACGAGAGCGACATTCTTATCCGCACGCTGCTGAGGCTCCAGTCACTCGGCATCGTGGCCTTACCCATCCATGACTGTGTGCTGGTCGGATGGTCTCACCGGGAGACCGCCAAGCAGGTGATGGAAGAAAGCTTCCATGAGGTGCTTGGTGTCCTCGGTGTGGTGGAGGTCGAGGGGAGAGACTGGAGAAGTGAGATGAGGGAGAGGGTGGAAGGTGATATTCAAGGGACTAGTGGTAAGGATGATGAGGGAGATAACTGCTCTTCTCTTGCTCTACCTATAGTTCAACTTTGATTCCCCTTACGTAGGGGGCATGAAGCTCCGCCCGCTGGAGTATCGGAGTAATGCCCAGTCCCCACCGACGCCAACAGCGACTGGCCGATCTGCGTCACCGCCTCACGAATCCCCAGGACGCTTACGAACGCTGCCGGGCCTATCCGTGCACCAACCGCACGACAGCGGATCGTGGCGAGGGGCTGAATCGCCTGTACTGCCGAAAGCACATCGAGTTCTACCGTCGCCACGGGAGCTACGTGAAGCGTAGCTACAGCGCGGGCGAGTTGCGGCCCTATCGTGTACAGGCCCTATCGTGGCTCAAGGCACATGGCGACGATCAAAGTGTGCGCTTGGCTGTCGCTGGAGTGCGGAAGCTGTACAGAGCCGCAGGGGCGCCCGTGGAGGCCTTTAGGTTGCCCGGAAGGACACCAGCGGAACGTGCGAGCGCCATGTGGGCACAATTGCGCAAACGAGAGGTCGACCCGATGGCCGTGGTGGCTGCGTGGTTGGCAGTTGGACTTCGGCTGCGTGACGATCTTCAGCCTGATAGTCACGACGAATATCGGCAAGTACAGGCAGCAAAGCTCATCCACCGTCTGGCAGGTGGAACTCACAAGCGCTGGGAGACTGAGCGGCATGATCGAAGAATCGAGGTGACTGAGCTTCACAAACACCCAGTGAGCCGAGGTCGAGTTCTGCGCATCTTGGGTCGGCAAATTGCCTCTGCGTGCGCAACCCTTGTTGGGATGGTGACCGAACGTTGACTAGTTACGCCTCATTGTTCCTACAAAAAATACCCTTGGCGCTGACCGTTCATAACATGAAGGAAGGTAACGGCTTGCCTGACCAAGTCGTCCTGCTTTGGGCTAGCATGCTCTATCAACTAGGCCACTCGCCAACGAACCACGCCCACTGACATGAGGTGGGTCTTGAGAAACAGGTGTTGCCAACACAGGGCTGGTATGCGTACGCTCGAAAAGCTCACAATCAAGAACTACAAATCGATTCGAGACCAATCGCTAGAGCTCGGGCCGTTGAATTTGTTTATTGGTGGCAACGGCACCGGTAAGTCCAATTTGATCTCCGTGTTTCGCTTCTTGCGCGAAATCGTTACCCAAAACCTTGCGGGCTACACTGCGCAGAAGGGTGGTGCAGACGCTCTTTTA
>DASZCB010000802.1:0-2729 GCA_035943575.1 Rhodanobacter sp.
AGCACCGCGCTGTACGCCAGCGCACCGATGAACGGCCAGTCCCATTCGATCGAACGCTGCGGTACCGCCAGCGTGACGAGGCCGAGCGCGACCCCGCCGACCAGCATCTGCCACGCGGTGAGGTTGAGCGCCACCGGCGCATGCCGGCGGAACATGCGCTTGCTGAGCACGGTGCCGGTGGCCCACGCCACGCCGCCGGCCAGCGCTAATGTGGTACTCAGCACACTGCCCATCGCGTGCCACGGCTCGATGATGCACAGCAGTCCGAACGCGGCCAGCACCAGCCCAAGCCAGTGCCGCGGGGTGGGTTTATCGCCCAGCAGAAGCCACGCCAGCAGTACCGCCCAGAACGGCATCGTGTAAGCCAGCAGCGCCACATGGCCGGCGCCGCCGTCCAGCAGCGCCCACTGTTCCAGGCCCTGGAACGCGGCGGTCTGGCACAGCCCGATCAGGATCGTCGGCAGCAACGGCGGTGGCCGCAGCGATTGCCGCGAAACCAGCAGGGCGGCAAACAGCACCGCCGCACCGATCAGGTAACGCAGCGCGGCGAAGTCGAACGGCCCGGCATGCGCCAGCACCTGCTTCATCACGATCCAGCTGTAGGCCCAGATCAGGATGGTGACGAGCAGCGCGAACAACGCGCCGCGCGCTGGCGTGGTGGTGGGTGACATGGCAGGCCGGACGGAGACGGGGGCGACAAGTCTAGCGGTGTCCGCTACGGTGTGCGGCATCTCGTGAACAAGCCTACGCCATGACCAAGCACGCCGACCTGTCACGTTGCCACTGGGCTGCCAACAGCGATGAATTGATGCGCGACTACCACGACACCGAGTGGGGCGTGCCGCTGCACGACGACCGCGCGCTGTTCGAGTTCCTCTGTCTCGAAGGCGCACAGGCGGGCCTGTCGTGGCGTACCGTGCTGGCCAAGCGCGAGAACTATCGCAAGGCGTTCCACCACTTCGAGATCGCGCGCGTCGCCTCGATGAAGGATCGAGAACTGGAAAAACGGCTGCTCGACCCCGGCATCATCCGCAATCGCCTGAAGGTGACAGCCACGCGCGACAACGCAATCGCCGCGCTTAAGGTGATCGAGGAATTTGGCAGTCTGGACGTCTATCTATGGTCGTTCGTCGACGGCAGGACGCTGGTCAATCACTGGCGCGACAAGAGCGAGGTACCGGCCAGCACCGAACTGTCCGACAGCATGAGCAAGGCGCTGAAGAAGCGCGGCTTCCGTTTCGTCGGCAGCACGATCTGCTATTCGCTGCTGCAGGCGACCGGGATGATCAATGATCACCTAGTCGTCTGTTACCGGCACAAGACTTGTGCCGGTAAGAAGTAAGCAGCGTTACTTGTGAATGACCGCGACCCGAAGCGAATATTTCGAATTGCGCAAGGCCTTCGATTTCAGCGCCGCCTCGACCCACGCAGGTTGTCGATCGGGAAGCTGGCGATTTCGCCACCATCGGCGCCGCGGCGCGGCTGGCCGGTCGGTGGCCCCCACGCGTGCGCGGTGACGACTTCCCAGGTTGCGGGAATGCGGCCATCGACACGCATGGTCTCGTAGGCAGCCAGCATGCGCTGATAACGCGCTTTACCGGTGAGGCCGCGCATGCGTGCATGGTCGGCGTTGGTGGCGCCGAGGCCTTGCAGTTCTTCCAGCAGCTTGCGCGGTTCGCTGTAGGTCAGCATGTAGCGGAACACATCCAGCACCGGGTCGCGCAGGCCGGCGGCGAGCATCGCGTCACCGACGTCGTGCATGTCGAGAAAGCGGCTGACGTGCGGCTGCTGGTCGGCTTCGGCCCATGCTGCGCGCAGCTCTTTCAACGTGTCCGGACCAAAGGTGGAGAACGCCAGCAGGCCGCCGGGTTTCAGTACGCGCACACATTCGCCGAACAGTGCCGGCAGATCGTCGATCCACTGGAAACACAGGTTGGAGTGCAGCACGTCCACGCTGTGGTCGGCCAGCGGCAGAGCGGTGGCTTCGGCGCAAACGCGGATGAACGGCTTCAGCCAGCTGCTGTGTTGCTTCGCGGTGCGCAGCATCGGTAGCGCGAGATCCACCGCGATCACTTCGGCCTTGGCGTAGCGTTGCTTCAGCAAGGCACTGCCGCGGCCGGTGCCGGCGCCAACGTCGATCACGCGCTGCGGCGTTTGCGTATAGAAGTCCAAACGCTCGAGCAGGGCGGCCTGCACTTCCCGCTGCAGCACGTCATGCCGTTCGTAGCTTTGGGCGGCACGGCCGAAGTGGCGGCGTATTTGATCGTGATCCAGCTGAAAATCGTTCATCGAATCTGCTCGTTGTGTGCCGCTGCCAGCAGCGGTAGCAGCGCTTTAGCCACGGCCTTGGCATGGCCAAAGAACGGCGCGTGCCCGGCTTGCTGGATTTCGTCGTAGCTGCCGCCGCACTGGTTGGCCGACCATTGCATCGCCTGCGGCGGCACCAGCCGGTCGCGGCGGCCGCTGATCCATGCACTGGGCACGCGCAGGTCGTGCAGCGCGGCGCGGCGGTCGGCGGTTTCAAGGATGCGGATGCCTTCCTGCAGCACGCGCAGGTCGGGTTCGCCGCGGGCGAATACCAGCGTGCGCAGATGGCGCAGTTCGGCACGCGGATCGGTGCTGCCCATTGCTTCCAGCGCGAGGAAACGCTCGATAGTGGCGTGGTAGTCGGTTTCCAGATCGCTGGCGAGCTGGTGCACCAGGGTTTCGTCCGCGCCATGTGGCCAGCT
>DASZCB010000803.1:0-16273 GCA_035943575.1 Rhodanobacter sp.
CAACCAACGCTACTGAGCGTCAAGGAGTGCCCGTTATGTCTGAACGGAATCCCGCGCCCGCCGTGTCCGTCGCGCCCGCCGAACGCCGTCTCCTTCGCCTCCCCCAGGTTGAAGCACGCACCGGCTTCAAGCACGCCCACATCTACAACCTGATGCGTCAGGGCAAATTTCCCAAAGCGGTCCCGCTGGGGGTGCGCGCAGTGGGCTGGGATTCCATCGAGATCGATCAATGGATCGAGGACCGCCTCAAGGAACGCGCATAACGGCCGCCGACGACACCCGAGTGAGGAGCGGCGCCATGCAGGTGATCTCGATCATATCGACCAAGGGCGGCGTGGGCAAAACCACGACCGCCGCGAATCTCGGCGGCTTCATCGCCGATGCGGGACTACGGGTGCTGCTGCTGGATCTGGATGTCCAGCCCACCCTGTCGAGCTATTTCACCCTGACGACCCGCGCGGCCAGCGGGACCTACGAACTGCTCGCCTTCAACGAACAGGACACCCGGCAGTTGGTATCGCGCACCGCCGTCCTCGGGCTCGACCTGGTCGTGTCCAACGATGATCGTGGGCAGCTCAATACCCTGCTGCTGCATGCACCCGACGGTCGCCTGCGACTGCGCAACCTGCTGCCGGCATTCGCGGCCCACTACGACCTGATGCTCATCGATACCCAGGGCGCACGCAGCGTGTTGCTGGAGATGGCGGTCCTTGCATCTGACCTGACGATCTCTCCCGTGACACCGGAAATCCTCGCCGCGCGCGAGCTGCGCCGCGGCACGCTTCAACTGATCGATGACCTCGCGCCGTATCGTCGCCTGGGTATCACGCCGCCCGCGCTGCGCCTTCTCATCAATCGGGTACCCGCGGTGTCGGCCAACGCCAAGATGATCCAGCAGGCCCTGCGCCAGATCTTCGACGACCAGCCCGCCATCCAGATCCTCGCGACCGACATTCCAGCCATCGAGGCGTATCCGCGCGCGGCAACCCGTGCACTGCCGGTGCATCGCGTGGAAGTCCGCCGACCCACGGGACGCGTCGCACCCGCCGCCATCGACACCATGCGGGCACTCGCCATCGAACTGTTCCCGCAGTGGCGCGAGCGATTCGCCCAGGTAAGCGGCCCGGACAGGAGTGCGATCCATGCCGAACGCCCATGAGCTCGCGCGCGGCCACCGGCGGTTGCGCCCCCTGATCGAATACGCGCTGCGCGAAGGCTGGGAGGTGCAGCGCACGGCCGGCGGCCACCTGAAATTCCTGAAGCCCGGTCTGCCACCGATCTTCACCAGCGGAACGACCAGCGATTACCGGACCGTCCGCAACGCACGCGCGCAGTTGCGCCGGACCGAGCGCCTGGCGAGGACCAGTGCTGCCCTACCCACGCCGGCGGTCGACCACGATGGCTGATTCGACGCCCGACGCCATGGCGGCCCGACTGCTCGTGGACGGATTCCGGCGTGCCGGACCGGAAGCGACGAGCCTCACCGATCCGATCGTCGATACCCCGATGGTCGTGACGCTGGACCAGTTGCGTCCCTACGAGCACAACCCGCGGGTCACGCGCAATCCGCTGTTCGACGATATCAAGGCATCGATCCGCGAACGCGGTCTGGACGCGCCACCGGCGATCACTCGACGCCCGGGCGAGGATCACTACATCATCCGCAATGGCGGCAATACGCGGCTGGCGATCCTGCGCGAGCTGTGGTCCGAAACAAAGCAGGACGGGTTCTTTCGCATCGCGTGCCTGTTCCGGCCCTGGTCGAGCCGCGGCGAGATTATCGCCCTGACCGGTCATCTGGCGGAAAACGAACTGCATGGCGGCCTCTCCTTCATCGAGCGGGCGCTCGCCGTCGAAAAGGCCCGGGAACTCTACGAGCAGGAAAGTGGCGAGCCGCTCACGCAAAGCGCGCTGTCGCGCCGACTCGCGGCCGATGGCTATCCGGTGACCCAGCCGCACATCAGTCGTATGCAGGATGCCGTGCGCTATTTACTACCCGCCATCCCGCATCTGTTGTACGGCGGGCTCGGCCGCCCGCAGGTCGAGCGGCTGACGGCCCTGCGTCGCGCGGCCGCCCGGCTCTGGGAGAGTCGCGCCGCCACGCAAACCCCACCAACCGATTTTCCCGCGCTGTTCCAGGACGTGCTGGCATCGTTCGACGGCGAGCCGGACACGTTGTCGATGCAGCGTGTGCAGGACGAGCTGGTCGGCCAGATGGCCGACTTGCTGGGCATCGACTACGACACGCTGCTGCTGGATATGCACGACACCGAGCACCGCCAGCAAGTCCTGACCAGCGAGCCGGCCGCGCCCATCACACCGGCCGATCGCGCTGTCGGCGCCGATACGCCATCCACCGTGCCCCCATCGTCGACACCCGTCACGGTGCCTTCGCCGGCCTCGCCGCCACAGGCTACCGCCGCAGCGCCACCACCGTCTGGTGCCGTGGAGCAATCATCCGCCGATCCCTCGCCGGATCACCCGGCCGATAGCGACGACACACGCCTCGACGCACACGTCGTGTCGCCCGCGCCCACGACCGGGCGCCTGCAGTCCATCCAGCAACTGGTGGCCAGCGAACTCGGCGACGCGTTGCCCGACTTCGCGACCAATGTCGTGCATGCGATCCCGGTGCAGGCGGGCGGCCTCTATCCGATCTCGGATGTCTGGTATATCGAATCGGGCCTCGACCTGCCCGATCGCCTGCGCGTGCATATCTCGCAACTCGCGCGCGAGATCGCGGGCGAAGCGGACGTGGCCGGCTGCATCGAGGCGACCGATGACGGCATGGGCTTCATCTGTACCGACCTGCCCGCGACGGCCGACGGTGTGCCCCACGCGGCATTCGCCCACGCCGTCGTCGTCCTGTTGCAGGCGCTGGCTGCGCACCCTTCGCGCGTGATCGCGCCGCCATCCCCCGTCGAACAGGCACCGCCGACGGACCTGCTCGGTGCGCTGCTGATTGGGCGCGGCGAGGAGGGTTCCGCACTCCGGCTTGGCGACACTGCGCTGGTCAAACTTTATCGTCTCGTGCGGCTGGCACGCCGGCTGGTGGAACTCGAATCCAGCCGGCCGGCCGACGCCGCCGCTTCCCTCCCCTGACCCCGAGGACGTGCATCATGTCGGCACCGCACCCCCTGAATCAGGCGGTCATTGCGCAGGCCCTGCACGACCTGCGCAACGGTCAGCTCCGGCGCTGCAAAGCGATGGGATTCGGCGACCCCGAACTGGACGCGCTCAAACAACCGGCGATGGTAAGCATTCTGCTCAATGCGACCGTCTCCTGGTGCTCGGTGCAGGTCAATCGCGATGTCCTGCAGCGGCTGCTCCGGCAGGTGCACGACGTCGACACCGAAGTGGCGACGATCGACCGGATGCTGCGCCTCGGCGCCAGCACCGAGATGGTCAGCCGCTTCTATGGCCTGACCCATCAGGAAGTCGCCCTGCGCCGGGAGATTCTCGGCTTGCCCAAGCGCAAGGGCCGCCACCCGGTGCTGAGCGAAACGCAGGAAACCACCTTGTGGGAGCACTGGAAGCCGGCGGTCAAGAGGCGCGGCATCGCTCTCAACGACGATACCGCGATGCTGACCCTGACGCTGGACCTGGCCGATGAACTGGCCTTGCCCGCGTCGGTGATCTGGTCGGCCATCCACGCCTGGATCGCGCAGGGCCTCACCTAGTGATGGCCGCGCCGCCGAACGCGCGCGGAGGCGAAGCAGGTTCCGGTACCGCATCGGGCGATGCGTTCCTCTTCAGCGGCAATCGTCACGAGAGCGTGCCGCGCGCGCTGTTTCTCGACGGGCGTCTGACGCCGCTCGAACGCAACGCCTGGCAGGTAATACGTATGCAGCTCACTGAGGACGGCCTGGTCGCCTTCCCCACGTATGAGCAGCTGCGGCCCTTCCTGGCCTCCATGCCGTGTGCGCCGAAAGCGTCGTTCGAGACGGTGGCCCGAGCACTCACCCTGCTTCGCCTTACGCGATGGCTAAGCCTGGTGCGCCGTCGGCGCGACGCCGCGACCGGCCGCCTGCAGGGCAGCGTCTATGTCCTGCACGACGAACCGCTGACGCCGTTCGAGGCGATGCAGCTCGACACCGAATACCTCGGCCTGGTGAGTCACGCGCTGACGCATGCGAGCAAGGCCATCCAGCGGATCGGCTATCGCACCCTGCAGGAAATCAGCGAGGATCCCCTGCTCAATGGCCGGCTGTTGCCGACACGCCTGCAGGTGATGAGCGAACGCCTGGCAAGTCAAGGCTGGACCACCCTGTCCACCGGTGACGACGCTGATACCGCTGCGTCAGCGAGTTATCCACAGGATGGCGGCGTGCACGATTCCGAAGCAGGCTCGAACACCCTGCTTCGGAATGCGGAGGCGCCTTCTTCGGAATCCGAAGCGGGTCGCCAAGCCGCGCCGGACGGCTTGCTTCCGAATCCGAAGCAGGACCGTACAGTACGTACTAGTAAAACATCAGAGATACGTACTGTACTGCGCGCACGCGAGCCGTCCGCGTCATCCGCTCTTCGCGTGCCCGAGCGTTTCCATGCGCTCAAGGACGAGCAGCAGGCCGGCGCACTGGTAGCGCTGCAACAGGTCGACGCCACCCTGCATCAGGCGATCTTCGACGAATGGGATGCGCGCTGCCGGACCAGCACGGTGCACCATCCTGCCGGCTACCTGTTCGGGATCATCCAGAAAGCCCTGCGGGGTGACTTCAAGGCGTGGGTCGCCGCGCGGGACGACAGTACTCCGACCACCGCCCCATCACGCCCCCCACCGTCGCGACCGGCCGCCCCCGAGGTGGTCCATGAACACATCGCGCGACTGCGGGCGATGCTGCGCATCCGCGAATGATCGACGGTCTCGCCGTGCGCCTTATACCACTGGTATAGCGGAACACACCGCCTTCCGGTCTATCGAACCCGAACGACGGGACGCTCGCGTCAGCGCGGTACTCGCGCCGGGCCGGCACTCCAAACCGACGGGCGGCGGTTATACCAGTGGTATAGGCAACACGGTGCCTTCCGCCGATCAAAACAGTCGTCACGGGATGCGCTTTGTTCACTGCAGGCCTTCCGGCGCCTGTGGATGCTGGCGGCTCGTTCTCTCCGACGGGTTGCCCCATGGCCAACGAACTTCAGCTCAATCTCGGCTCGCTGCGTAGCGCGATGGCGCTCACGCTGCACACGCATCACGCCTCGCGCATCTGGCACGGTCGCGCCGCCGCGGAAGGGCGACCCGGCATCATCGGCCTGAACGGCTTTGTGTCGATCATGAACAAGATGAAGCGCGGTGCCGAGCAGGACGATCCGTACTCAGACTTCTGGATGTTGCGCATCGAGGACAAGCTGGCGGAAACGAAAGCGCGCCTGCAGACCGTGCACGAACAAGTCGACCAGGCGCTGGCCGCGCGCCCGGCCTCGCTCAGCGTCAGCGAGAACCTCAACGTGCAGCCGGTCAAGCTGCCGCTGTTCATCAACGCGCAGCTCGGCTTTATGGCGGTCTATCTGCTGGCCGACTACGACGACCTGGCCCGCCACCTGATCCTGGCGCACCACACAGCCATGATCGATCGAAGCACGCTGGAACGCTGGCTCAACGAAGGCGCGCATGCGCTGCGCAGCCTGTTCGCGCTGGCCCAGCAGTACAAGTATTCGGGCACGCAGCGCGACGACTTCGCCGCGAACAATGCCGCGGCGCGTGCCGCACTCGAGAAGTTCGGCCCCTTGCCGCAGGATGTGCTGGAAGGCACGCGCCGCTCGCGCTTCGCACCACCCATTGTGCGTCGCTCGCCACTGGCTGGCCGGACCACGATTCCTCACGCACCCGCCGGTGCGCCAGCCGTCGACCCGGTCCCCGCACCGTCGTTTGATGGCAACGCGGAACCGACGGACGGCGCGTCGGACGGCGAGGCGGCGTGACGATGCCTGCCTTCCTGCCACTGGCACAGCCGGACTTCCAGCGCCTGGAACACGCGGCCTACCTAAAAGGCCTTTTAAAACCTTTTAAAGGTAAGGGACCTCTGGAGGACTGGGCCAGCCAATGCCTTGCGCTGCGCGCGGGTCTGATCGCCCTGGCGCAACGGCAGGTGCTGCCGCAGGCCCGCGCCTACCCCTTCAACCGGCTCCCGGTCCAACTGGCCCAGCAGACCACTGGCGCAGGAACGACCTTTCTGCGCTGGCGCAACCTCGATCGTTCGCAGATGGGTGTGTCGCTTTGGAACGAACTGGTAGTGCACGCGGCCACGCCGATCACGCTTATCGATGACCTGTACGCGATTGAGCTGCAGCGCATCGTGCTGAACATGCAGATCAGCCTCATCCACAGCATCGCCCTTCAGGCCGAAGCTTGCGCCAGCAAGGTGGCCCACGCCGAAGCGATCTACGAGCGACGCACCGGCCGGCCCGCACCGGTCATTGCGCCAACCATCCCGCACAAGGAGACGTCATGAGTACCGATTTCCACAATGAAGGCAACATCGGGTCGCCACCCGAATTTCGCGAGGTGCCCAAAGGCAACGATGAGCCACAACGGCTGCTGCGGTTGAGCGTGTACTTCGACCATTCCGTTCCTGTGAAGGACGGCTATGAGGATCGCGGTGGTTTCTGGGCGCCCGTTGAATGGTGGCATCGCGATGCAGAACATTTCGCGACACTCTTCCAGAAGGGTATGCGTGTTTTCGTTGACGGTCACATGGAACGCGATGACTGGAAGACCGACCACGACGAACCGCGCACAACGTACAAAGTCAAGGCCCATGGCATTAGCATCCTGCCGTATCGCATCGCCAGCGTCACGATGAGTCCCAAGGAGACTCCTGCGAGCGAATCGGCTGCGCCAGCCGACGATTGATGACCCGCTCTGTCCGGGCGATCGGTTGGCTGTCGGACCCGGCAAGGGATTTCGATCCCTTGCCGGGTCCGCGATCGAGCACACGCGGATGACGCGCGTGACTCGTGATGAACTGGCTTGACGATTGCCATTTCGGCGACTGTCGCGACACCATGCGCGCCATGATCGCCGATGGCGTGAAAGTCAACGTCGTTGTGACCAGTCCCCCCTACTGGGGGCTGCGACGGTATCTCCCGACGGACGCGGTTCGGATGCGTCACGATCTTTCATCCGAGCAGACAGCCTTCTTCCACGCGGAACTGGTGAAGATTGGGCTGCATCCGAACCGTACCGCGCCCCTCCGCCGCGCTCAATTGCCACGTCCGCTTCGCCCGTTCGTCGAACCCGCGCCCGAAATTGGGCGCGAGCCAACACTCGGCGCATTCATCGACACGCTCGTCGAGGTGTTCACTCTCGTGCGACAGCTGATGGCCGACGACGGCACGCTCTGGCTGAACATGGGTGACAGCTATGCGGCCCATCGCTCCTATCAGGTGCCGTCGACCCTGATGAATGGTGATGCGACGAATCAGGCGCAAGCCGCCGGCGGTCGCCGCGTACCTCATGGCCTGAAACCCAAGGATCTCGTGGGACAGCCGTGGCGCCTCGCCTTTGCGCTGCAGGATACGGGATGGTATCTACGACAGGACATCATCTGGCACAAGCCCAACCCGATGCCCGAGAGCGTCCGTGACCGCTGCACCAAGGCACACGAGTATGTGTTCCTGCTCTCGAAGTTGCCGACCTACTATTTCGACGCCCAAGCGATCGCGCAGCCCTTGGCCGCGTCGAGTATCGCTCGCCTGTCGCAGGCGACGCTCGGGCAGCAACACGGCAGTAACCGCGTCCAGGGCAAATCGAATGGCCCCATGAAAGCGGTGGGCGCACGATTCGGTGGCGTCAAATATGGCGCCGATGAACACGATGAATCGCGCACGAAAAGCGGCAAGGATTGGGTCAATGCGACGGGATGCGCGAACCGTCGCTCGGTATGGTCCATTCCCACTCAGGCCTATCGAGGCGCCCATTTCTCCACTTTCCCGGAAGCACTGGTCGAACCGTGCGTGCTCGCGGGCTCATGTCCCGGCGGCATCGTCTTCGATCCCTTCTTTGGCAGCGGTACCACCGGCCAGGTGGCGAAACGTCTCGGACGGCACTTCATTGGCTGCGAACTCAATCCGGACTATGAACCCCTGCAACGCCATCGCCTGGGATGAGGGCGCACGCGCGGTCGTCTGCTATCAAGGGCGTCATCTACCATGCGGCCTGATAGGAGGCTGACGCATTTCAGATCGAAGCGTGAGGTCATCCATCCAGTGCATTCCTTGTCACCTCAACGCTCGTCGACTTGCTGCCAGCAGGGCACGTACGTGAGGTATCGTTGAGGGCCGCATACCACTGATCGCTTTGATCGCTTCTTCCCGGGGAAATCGTCGCCATGATCGGAATCAGGACCCGCCTTTCGCTTGCACAATTGCTGGCCCAGCAGGAAGCCGACGTGGCCGAAGTGCTCCTGAGCAAACATGGCGTGCAGCATCTTTCGCTCGGGCCCGCGCAACTGTTGCCTGACTTGTCGGCGACCTTGCGGGCACTCGATGAAACCATCCTGATGCATGTGCTCGCCGAGGTCGTGGCGACTCAGGGCGATCTGCGCGCCCGCGTCGCTCCGAAGCATCGTTTCGACGAACGCCTGCACGACCTGACGCAATGCCTGCAACTGGACGGCTACATCGTTCGGGACAAGACCCTCATACCCGCTGATCCATCGATTGAGGACGCGCCGCCGATGGACGACGATCTGATCGAGGCGCTGAAGAACTCGGGTGCTTACAATCGGCAAGAGATCATCGCCAAGATCAACGCCTCGACCGAATCGTTCCGCGCGTCACCGCCCGATTACAACGCGTCGCTGGTGAACGCGCGGGTCGCGCTGGAAACGCTGGCTCGCGATATCGCGGCGCACGTGGCGACGCTGCAGTCGACACCCGCCACCTATGACGCATCGAAATGGGGTGAGCTGATCGCGTTTCTGCGCAGCAACGAGGAAATATCGGTCGAAGAGGAAAAGGGCCTGGTGGGGGTGTATCGTTTTCTGAGCGTGGGCGCCCATCGACCCGTCGGCATTCCGGAAGACCAGATGACGCGCTTGGGTCGTTCCTTCGCACTCAACATGTGCTGGTTCCTGCTCAGGAATCACCTGGCGAACAGGGAGCCGCGTTGATGCGCGGCGCCGACCAGCGAGGTCGTGGAGGCACTCGCCTCCACGACCTCGCTGACGCGTCCGACAGCGTGAGCCGTCGCACTTACGGCTGTTCATCTCCGTAGTCGTTGTCACGCCAGCTATCATTGGCTGCCGCGCCTCCGCCGCTATCGAGCAGGACCAGCCCGGCCCTCCCCGCCTTGCGGTAAGTCAACCAGCCGCGGCAGTCCAGCGTGTCGCCGTTGAACATGCGATCCCCCTCCGGGTCGTACTCCCCGGTCATTTCCCCATCGGCCTCGATCGTCCATTCGTCAACCGCCGTCCACAGGTCCGTCGTCGGTGGACACTCGTCGGGTAATTCGGGTTCGTCAGGGAAGGTGGCATTGCTCCCCGCCATGGTGTCGGCGACATCGTCGGCCTCAACGATGGCCTCGGCCAATGCCTGGCGGGCGTGAGCATCGTAGAACTCGGCGATGCCGACAAAGACCGGCGTGGGCGCTGCACTGGCGACCAGTGCCTCGACACATGCCGTGACAACCGCCGCGTTTGTCACGCCCGACGTGCCCATCGCCAATGCACTGGCCCGTCCCTCACCCATCGGCCGATGCAGCACAAGGATGTCCGCGTCGTCCAGGTGATAGTCGAGTGCCGGGTCTGCCTCATCGACGGTCAGCGCGGCATGGGTGCCATAGCCGAGCAGCGCGGCGATCACTTCGCAAAGGTGGGAGCGTTTTACCGTCAAGCCCTGCTGGGCAAGACCTTGGGATGCCGCGTAGGCGGCCCTGCTTACAAGCGTGGTCATTCCGAATACTCCGTCACTGTTCGAGCGCTGGACGTTTTGTCGCTATCGAACAGCCGGAATTCCGGATGAAAGAAAGCGGAGGTGTTGCCGGGTCACGCACTGCCAATGCCTTTTTCAAGCTGTCCAGAGCTTGGGCGGGCGCCTGCTTCACATGTTACCCCTGAATGCCCCTGGCCGCCAATCCGATGTGGAAGCGCGGGCCTGTATGGATGAGGGAACCTCTGCCGGGGAAGCGGCTGCCGCGGGGTGCATCCGCTTCTGATGCGCCAGCGCCGTTGCCACAAATTTCAGAGCCGACACAACCAGGTGTCGACCACGTTCACGTTGTTTGCTGCCGCACCGGCTGCCGACCGGGATGCTGAGGTTCATCCGCTGACCATCAAGCGCCCCGGGAGCCTTCATGCGTGTGTATCTCTGCGAAAAGCCGTCCCAAGGCAAGGACATCGCACGTGTGCTGGGTGCGAGCCAACGCGGGTCGGGCTGCTACAGCGGCCCCGGCATCATGGTCACCTGGTGCATCGGTCATCTGGTCGAAGCGGCACAACCGGAAGCCTACGGCGAGCAGTATCGACACTGGTCGATCGATCAGCTTCCCATCATCCCCGCGCCATGGCGCATCGAAGCCAAGCCGAAGACGGCGGATCAACTGCGAATCGTCCGGAACATCGTCGGCGCCGCATCGGATCTGGTGATCGCCACCGACGCGGACCGCGAGGGCGAGATGATCGCGCGCGAGATCCTCGAACTTTGCGGCTATCGTGGCACCGTTCAACGGCTGTGGTTGTCCGCGCTGAACGATGCCTCGATCCGCAAGGCGCTCGCGACGTTGAAGCCTGGTGCCGAAACGCTGCCCCTGTATTACTCGGCCCTAGCTCGATCCCGGGCCGACTGGCTCATCGGCATGAACCTGAGCCGGCTCTTCACCCTGCTTGGCCGCCAGGCCGGCTACGACGGCGTGCTGTCGGTGGGTCGTGTGCAGACGCCCACGCTCAAGCTGGTGGTCGACCGTGATCGCGACATCGCACGGTTCGTCTCCGTGCCGTACTGGACGGTGGACGTCACGCTGAGCCATGCCGGCCAGTCATTCACGGCCAGTTGGGTAGCTCCGGAAGGCACCGTCGACGCAGCGGGTCGCTGCCTGCAGGCAGCCGTCGCGCAACAGGCCGCCGAACGCATCCGTTCGGCCCGCGAGGCCGAGCTCATCACGATCGAGACCGAGCGCGTACGCGAAGTGGCGCCACTGCCGTTCGATCTGGGCACCTTGCAGGAAGTCTGCTGCCGCCGCTTCGGCCTCGACGTGCAGGAGACGCTCGACATCGCGCAATCGCTCTACGAGACGCATAAAGCGACGACCTATCCGCGCAGCGACTCCGGGTACCTGCCGGAAAGCATGCTGGCCGAAGTCCCCGCCGTACTGGACGCGTTGCTGGCGACCGATCCGGGCCTCCGCCCGCTGATCGACACACTCGACCGCACCCAGCGCTCACGCGCATGGAACGACGGCAAGATCAGCGCGCACCACGGCATCATCCCGACGCTGGAGCCGACCCATCTCGCCGCGATGTCCGACAAGGAACGCTCCGTGTACAGCCTCATCCGCGCCTACTATCTCGCGCAGTTCCTGCCGCATCACGAGTACGACCGCACGACGGCGCTGCTGTCGTGCGGTGGTCATTCGCTCCAGGCCACCGGCAAGCAGGTGGTCATCGCGGGCTGGCGCCAGGCGTTTCTCGACAGTGATCCGGAGGCGCCGGACGATGATCCGTCGCCGCGCAGCCAGCCGCTGCCCGCGCTCTCGTCGGGCATGCGCTGCCCGGTCAACCAGGTCGAGCTGAACGCACTCAAGACCCTGCCACCACGCCCGTATACGCAGGGCGAACTGGTGAAGGCGATGAAAGGCGTGGCGAAGCTCGTGACCGATCCGCGGCTGGCGCAAAAGCTCAAGGACACCACTGGCATCGGCACCGAAGCCACGCGCGCGAGCATCATCGGCGGTCTGATGGGGCGCGGGTACATCCTCAAGAAAGGCCGCGCCATCCGTGCGTCCGAAGCCGCCTTCACGTTGATCGATGCCGTGCCGGCCGCCATCGCCGATCCCGGCACGACGGCCATCTGGGAACAGGCGCTGGACATGATCGAGGCAGGCCAGTTGACGCTCGATGCATTCATCGAAAGGCAGTCGGCCTGGGTCCATCAGCTGGTGCAGCAACATCGCAATGCCACGTTATCTATCCAGTTGCCTCCGGCACCCGCGTGTCCGTTGTGCGCATCGCCAATGCGCCGACGCACGGGCAAGAGCGGTGCCTTCTGGTCCTGCAGTCGCTATCCGGATTGCAAGGGCTCCCTGCCGGTGGAACCGGCGGGCAACCGGAAGGCACCGCGAAAATCCCGCAAGTCATCCGGCGGAGGTTCCTGATCCAACCGAACACCCTGCCTCGTCCCCGCGAGGTACCCAAGCACACCGCCACCTTCTTGCGATGGTGTGCGCATCCCGCGCCAGTGATGCACGGGATCAGAAGACGACTCGTCAACCGGCCACACGCCTTCCCTGATCTGCGGTTCTCCCAATCATGTCGAAGGGTTTCCTGACCGTTCCACGCACGCGCGCCGAGCGGCCAGGAAACCCTTCGGGGTGACTGGTATTCGATGCCGTGCCCGCCGGCGATAGCGGGCTCCGTTTGTGCACGGATGTGTGCCGACGATTGCCGACCCCAGCCACGATATGGGTCGGGTGCGAACACTGTATCCGCGACAGGCTTTACGACGGCCCGCTCGCGTGTCAGCCCACGGGTGGCACCGCGCTCTTAACCGAAGGTTGACTCAACCTTCGGTGCCTTTTTCCTGCGACCCCTTGCAGCACTTTCGCACGGCCAACCTTCGCGTATTCGTCCGCGCCGGCCGGCGTACCCACAGGAACCCTGACCATGAATACGACAGTACGTGCGCTGCGCTACGGCAGCGTCTGCAGCGGCATTGAAGCCGCCACGGTCGCCTGGAGGCCGTTAGGCTGGCACGCAGCCTGGTTCAGCGAGATCGAGCGCCTACCCTGCGCCGTGCTCGCCCATCACTACCCCGAGGTGCCGAATCTCGGCGACATGACCGGCATCGCCGCGCAGATTCGCGCGGGCACCGTCCCAGCACCGGATCTCCTGGTGGGCGGTACACCCTGCCAGGCGTTCTCAGTGGCCGGCCACCGACAGTCTCTCGCCGATCCGCGCGGGAATCTGACCCTTGCCTACGTGGAGCTTGCCCATGCCATCGACCAGGTCCGCGCAGCGCGCGGTGAAGCACCCGCCATCCTCGTCTGGGAAAACGTCCCCGGTGTGCTCTCCACCTCAGATAATGCATTCGGGTGCTTTCTGGCTGGCCTTGCCGGCGAAGATGCAGCACTGCGACCACCAGGGCGAAAATGGACAAACGCTGGTGCTGTGTATGGACCCGTCCGCGCAATCGCATGGCGGACCCTGGACGCCCAATATTTCGAGCTGGCACAACGACGCAAGCGTGTGTTCGTTGTCGCAAGTGCTCGAGACCGGTTCGATCCCGCCGCAATACTATTTGAGTGGGACCGCGTGCGCCGGGATACTCCGCCGCGCCGAGCAACGCGGGAAGACGTTGCCGGAACCCTTGCGGCAAGTGCTGGCCACCATGGTCATGGCAGCCCGCGGGGCGACAGCAGCGACAACCTGATCACCGACGTGCCGCCCGCCATCCCCTCGGCGAACGCCCCACATGACGATGCGCCATTGGCCGACTGCGCGGCACCGCTGGTTTTCGCGCAGAACCAGCGCAACGAAGTGCGCCCTCTCGAAATCGCCGGCGCCCTGGCCGCGAGACCGGGCGCGAAACAGCAGACCTACCTCGCCTTCGACTGCAGTGCATCGCAGGTCACGGTCGGGCTGGACATCGTGCCCACGATGCGAGCCCGCAACCACGTACATAGCCATGCGGCAGGCAACGGCCATCTCGGCATCGTGGAGCCGATGACGCTGGCGCTGCGCGGTCGCAACGACGGCCTGAATCTGGAGGTCCGTCAGGACGGCACCGCGAACACGCTGACGACGCCCAGCGGCGGCCGCGCCGGCATCGGCATCGGTGCGATCGCGCAGGCCATGGCGCAAGCGCAGGCGATGCGCGTCCGTCGCCTGACGCCGCTCGAATGCGAACGGCTGCAAGGCTTTCCTGATCGTTATTCGCTTGTACCGGTGCCTGCCTTGAACCGTCGTGGCGACGTCGTACGAATGGCGCCGGCCCGGGATGGCCCGCGCTATCGGGCACTCGGCAACTCGATGGCCGTTCCCTGTATGCGCTGGATCGGCGAACGCATCGAGCAGTTCGGTCAGCTCACCTGACGTTCGATGTCATCCCGATGCGCGCGTCGATCGACACGCGCATCGGTGAATACGGCCCATCGTGCGTGCGGATTTGCGCATGCGCTACGCCGGATCGTCTGCGACGGTAGCGCCATGTCCTGCTGACGAATGTCAGCAACATGCCCAGACAGCCACGGGTCTTCAAGGCTATATCGCAGATTCATCGCGTTGACCCCACCCAGTCCGCTTCGCATCGCTCTGGCGGACGCCGCCACGTGCTGGCGTCGATGCTCTGGTCCACCTCATGGGATGCGTCTTCATCCCTTCGGGATGCGGTCCTTCCCGATGCCCAGGAGTTCATCATGTCCTCTACTGCTTCCCTATCGTCCCAGGCTCGTTCCGCCGAAAACCCAGGCATCGGTTATCTGGCGCTGACGTATGCCGACCTCCGCCTGCCGCTGGAGATCCTGAAAAGTGCCGCCGGCTACTACCTCGGCACCACCCTCGCAGGCGCACCCGTTTCACGTGAATCGCGCGAGTACTTCACTAGCCATGAAGCCGCCACCCGTGCGCTTGCCACGGGTGATTGGCATCAGCGCGCCTGTCCCTGACCCCTAGCCACAGGAGTTGTTTCATGAACCAGCCATACGCGCACGACGTTGTCGGACGGACCGTTCGGGACGTACATGCCACCCAGGCATCGGCCGCGTTCTTCAATGCCTGGAGACACGGCGCGACACTTGCCGGCCCTGAGCTGTTCGGCGATGGAACCTTCGACGGTCCCGAACGCGCTCGCAGCAAAATGGACCTGCGTCCCAATATGCTCCTGCTCGGCGATGCCATCGATCGCATGAGCCCCGCGCGGCAGATATTCCTCGCCGCCATGATCAGTCTCTACAGCGCCCGCGAAGGTGGCGCGCTATTCCGGCGAATCGGCTTCGAAGGACTGGCGCATCTGGGCCGTCTCGATCTCGAACGCCGCGAGGTCATCGCCACGCTGATCCACTACTACGACCCGTGGTAGGTCCACACGGCGTCGCGCTCTCATGGTGATCAAACGAGGGGTGCGCATCCCGGATGGGGTGCCGCCCCTTACCCACTGATCCATCCCGCTTCACAACGCTCCTTCCCTGGAGCGTTTTTTTGCCTGCAATCGGGTGACACGGACATGCGGAATTACGCAGGACGCCCACGCTGCGGCTCGCCACGCTGCCCGTATGTCGCTGATGAATCAGTGCCATGCCAGCAGCCACGGTCGTCCAGGCTGCGCCGCGGGTCGTCCGCGCCGACCTAACCGGTCCGCTTCGCATCATGACCGCGGACACGTGCTCCCCAGCACCGATGCCCATTCTTCCACCGGACAGGTTGCCCCCTTCGTCGCTCATCGTCCCCGACGCGGCATGCCCCGTCCCATCACTCGAGGAACACTCATGGAAACCCTTGTCCCACAGCAGCGCATCACCTTGAAGAACCTCAAGGTCGCTGATTTCGCCAGCGAGGAAACGTTGTGCTTTACCGCAACCGTGCTGTTCGACGGCGACCCCATCGCCGACGCTCACAATGACGGCAACGGCGGCATGACCTTTGTACGCGCCCGCGAAGGCAAATCGCCACGACTGGCGGTAGCCAGCGCTTTTGCAGAAAGTCTGCCGGCGGTCGATCTCAATCACGGAGACGGCGACGCAGGCGAGCCGCATCTGTGCAATGTCACGCTGGATTTCGTGATCGATCTACTCGCTGAAGCGATGCACGTCGACCGCAAGATGCGGGCGGCCTTCAGGCGCGACATCGCCAACAAGGTCCTGTTCGTCCGCGACGGCGAGCTCCGCTACCTCAAACAGGTCCGGCTCACGGCCATCACCAACCGGCCCGCCTACTTCGCCCAGTTGCGTGCGCGTCACGCGACGCCCATCGTCATTCTGGCTGAGCTACCGATCGACGAAGCCTTCGCGCTCTGGAAAAAGCACACGGTGCGCGACCACTGAACCATGCATCCCCACTGGCGGCCCTGCGAGGCCGCTGTTGATGCGAATCACGGCCAGCGCCATTGCGTATTGATCGTCCCG
>DASZCB010000804.1:0-2989 GCA_035943575.1 Rhodanobacter sp.
CGACATGATCACTCGGCAGGGATGGCGTCGAGCACGGCCTGGGCGTGGCCCGGCACTTTCACGCCGCGCCATTCGATGGCCAGTTTTCCCGTCGGGTCGATCAGGAAGGTGCTGCGCACGATGCCCAAGTGACGTTTTCCGTACAACACTTTTTCGTGGATCACGTCGAATGCCTGGCACCAGGTTTCGTCGGGATCGGAAACCAGCGGGAACGGCAGTTCCTGCTTGACGGCGAAGTTGGCGTGCGACTTCGGCGAATCGCGCGACACGCCGATGATCTGCGCATTGCGCCGGCGGAATGCCGAGTACAGCTCGCGGAAATCCTTGGCCTCATTGGTGCAGCCGGGCGTACTGTCCTTGGGGTAGAAATACACCACTACCCATTGCCCCTTCAGGCTGGCGAGCTTCAAGGCGCTGCCGTTGCCGGTGATGCCGTTGAGCGAAGGGACTTTCTTGCCAACCTCGGGCATGGTTACTCCTGCGCAGCGGGTGGTCGCTGCGCGCACCTGTGAAGTGGGAAATGCGGGAACCGGCTGACGACAAACACTGCGGGCGGTGCGCAGAAAACGATCGGATTGGATCGACACACTGACGGCAATGCAGCGTTCCTCGGTAGTTCCGGAACCAAGACTAGCGCGTGCACGGTTGCCGATGACAGCCCTTGTCAGACGCACCAGATCGCGCGATCCTCAGAACTTCACCGGATCCATGATCGCGTCCAGATTCAGCCCGTCACACAGTTCGAGAAAATCATCGCGCAGTGCGGCGATGTGGATCTCCGCCGGGACGCCGATGGTGAACTGGGCCTGGAACATCTCCGCGCCGGTCTGCATCGCATGGTAACGGGTGGAGTTCAGTTGTTCCACGCTGATCTCGTGCTGGCTGAAGAACTCCACAATACGCGCCACGATGCCGGGTCGATCGGCCGCCACCACTTCCACCAGATACGGCAGCAAGTGCGAGCTGTTCTCGCGTAGGCCGGTGCGGTAATGCACCAGCCGCAGGCTCTCGTCGCGGGCCAGCTTGGTCAGCGCGGTTTCCAGCTTGGCCAGTGCATCCCACGCGCCGCTGGCCAGCAGCATCAGCGAAATTTCCGTGCCGATTGTGGAGACGCGCGATTCGGAGAGATTGCAGCCGGCATCGGCGATGCGTTTGGCCAGCGCCAGCAGCGGCGACTTCACTGATGGCGTGAGCGCCTGGATCAGCAGCTGATTGTCGTTGCCTGCGCGCGCAGCCGGGGGGGAGGAGGCGGAAGTAGGTTTCAAAGGTCTACCTGTGGCGGCATGCCGCAAGATGCGGAAACGATGAGATTACTCCGATCGAGCTTACTTGCCCGTATCTCAAGGCGGCAAGTAACATGCAGGGCTTGATCTGGAGCGGAATCGAGTCTTGAACATTCGCGGAAGCATCTGTGCGCTGGTCACCCCGTTTGCGGCTGACGGCGCGCTCGACCTGCCGGCATTCGGCCGTCTGCTCGACTACCAGTTGGCCGGCGGCACGCAGGCGCTGGTGGTGGCCGGTTCCACCGGCGAAGCGCACATGCTGGAACACGACGAGTTCGATCGGCTGCTGGCGTTTGCGCTTGAACGCGTGGCTGGGCGGGTGCCGGTGATCGCCGGTACCGGCGAGGCGGGCACCGCCAAGACCGTCGCCATGACCCGCCGTGCGCAGACGCTGGGCGCCGATGCGGCGTTGGTGGTAGTGCCGTATTACGTGCGTCCAACCCAGGAAGGCCTGCGCCGGCATTACCTCGAAGTGGCCGAACACGGCGGCCTGCCAGTGCTGCTCTACAACGTGCCGACTCGTACCGGTTGCGACCTGCTGCCGGAGACCGTCGCCGGCTTGCGCGAACATCCGGCGATCATCGGCATCAAGGAGGCGCGCAGCGATCGCGAGCGAATTGCGGCGCTGGCGGAACTTGTGCGCGCGGATTTCGTCTATCTGTCCGGTGACGACGGCAGCGCCGGTGAAGCCATGCTGGCAGGTGCCGCCGGCACTATCTCGGTGGTGGCCAATCTGGTGCCGCAGGCGTTTCGCGCATTGTGCGATGCGGCCAGCGGTGGCGATCAGCCGGCTACGCAGCGGTGCCATGCGGTTCTCGAACCGCTGGTGCAGGCGCTGAATTGTGCGCCGAACCCGATCGCGGTCAAGGCGGGTTTGCCGGTGCTGGGGCTAGGGCTGGCGCTGCCGAGGTTGCCGCTGGTGGAACTGAACGACGGTCCGGATCGCGCCCGATTGCACCAAGCGCTGTCCAGTCTGGCATCCTTGGCGACTGCGACCGGTTGACGGTTGCCTGACTTACTCACGGAATCTGACTACATGAAGAAAACCTCGCTCCTCGTGGCCCTGCCGGCTGTGGCCCTCAGTGGCCTGCTGCTTTCCGGTTGCGGCATGTTCCGTTCGCACAAGGCGTGGGACACCGCCCAGCAGCAATCGCCGCTGGAGATTCCGCCGAGCCTGAATCGCCCCTCGACCAGCGATGCACTGGTGATTCCGCCGCCGGGCGCAAACCAGCCGACCGCCAATGGCGCGACGGCCAGCGTCGGCACCGCCGCCGCGGGCCAGATTGCCGACGGCTTCGTGCTGGCCGACAGTGTGGACAATGCGTACCGCCGGGTGGGCAAAGTACTGGAAAGCGGCAGTCTGGGACAGTTGGTTGGCCATGACGATGCCGCGCACAGCTACACGTTGAGTGTTTCCGATGCCGTTGCGCAGCAGAAGAAGAAAGGTTTCTTCGGCCGCATGTTCGGGCGTGACAAGGGCGATTCCGCCGCCGCACCGGGCGCCGGCTCGCATCAGGTGCAGATCAACATCGGCAGCAGCGGCACGAATGCCAGCGAAGTGCGCGCCGAGGGCAATGCCGCGGCGGTAGCTAAGGTAATCGACACGTTGAAATCGCGTCTGGGTGGCTGATCCTTTAGCAGCTGGCTCTATGCAAAAAAGAACGCCGCCCCGAGGGCGGCGTTCTTTTTTGCATAGAGGTAAAACT
>DASZCB010000805.1:0-3504 GCA_035943575.1 Rhodanobacter sp.
CGACCCACCTGACGAGATCGCGCACGAAGCGATGGCTGCCTCGGCTGACGTGCGTGCTGCTCGCCATGCTGCTGCCGGCGCTGGGCGTGGCCATGCCGTTGACCACGCAAAGTCTGGATAGGGGTAACTGGCAGTTTCGCCTCGCTCCCGGCGATAGCCATGCCGCGGCTCATCCGGAAGCTACCCGATGGCTACCTGCCACGGTGCCCGGTACGGTGCAGACCGACCTGTTGGCGGCGAAGCTGGCGGTTGATCCGTTCCAGCGCGACAACGAGGCGGCGATCCAGTGGGTCGGCCTGTCGGATTGGCAATACCGCACGAACTTCGACGTGGATCGCGTCACGCTGGCACGCCGACATATCGAGCTGGTGCTGGATGGCGTGGACACCTTCGCCGACGTCTATCTTAACGGGCAGCGGCTGATTGCCACCGACAACATGTTCCGCCGCTGGCGAGCACCGGTGAAATCGCTGCTGCACGCCGGCAGCAATACGCTGGAAGTGCGGCTCCACTCGCCGATCAAGCGGCTGCAACCTTGGCTGCTCAAGCAGTCGTACGCGCTGCCGGGCGAGTTCGACTCGGCCTTCGGTGACGAGCCCAAGGGCAAGCAGACGGCCAATTACATCCGCAAGGCTGCCTACCAGTACGGTTGGGACTGGGGCCCGCGCATCGTCACCGAGGGCATCTGGCAGCATGTGCACCTGGACAGTTGGGACGCGCTGCGCGTCGCCGATTTCCATGTCGCGCAGACGCACATCGATAAGACGTCCGCGCAGGTCGACGCGCAGTTCGAGATCGAGGCCGATGCCGGCCAGCCACTGCATGTCGTCGTCGATGTACATGGACCGGACGGCCAACCGGTTACCCATGTCGAACGCGACGTCATCGTCGATTCCGGCGCCAACCAGGTCAGCGTGCCGCTGCGCATCGCCGATCCGAAGCTGTGGTACCCGGCCGGCTACGGCGCACAGGACATGTATACGTTCAAGGCCGATATCCGCGACGCCCGCGGCGAGCAGTACGACGTTCAGCACGCAACCGGCTTGCGGACCGTCGAGCTGCGTCGGCAGAAGGATCAGTGGGGCAGGAGTTTCGAGTTCGTCATCAATGGCATTCCGGTGTTCTCCAAGGGCGCCAACCTGATTCCGTTCGACAGCTTCCCGCCGCGTGTCAGCGATGCACAGATGCGCCAGGTGCTCGAATCCGCGCGCGACGCGAACATGAACATGCTGCGCGTGTGGGGTGGTGGCTATTACCTGCCGGATCGCTTCTATGAAATGGCCGATCGCCTCGGCCTGATGATCTGGCAGGACTTCATGTTCGGCGGCGCGATTCCGCCGCACGATGCGGCCTTCGTCGAGAACACGCAGCAGGAAGCGATCGAGCAGGTCAAACGCCTGCGCGACCATCCCGGCATCGTGTTGTGGTGCGGCAACAACGAAGTGCAGAGCAGCTGGGAATCCTGGGATGATCGTGCGGCGTTCAAGAAGACGCTCGCGCCGGACGAGCGTGAGCGCATCGTCACCGGCATGGCCGACCTGTTCGGCAACGTACTGCGCAACGTGGTCACCCGCTACGACAGCGACGTGCCGTACTGGGCGAGTACGCCAGGCACCAATGGTGACGGCAAGGCCAACGTGCTCGACGACGGCGACTACCACTACTGGGAGGTGTGGTCGGGTGAAGCCAAGCCGATCACCGAATATCTCAACGTGACGCCGCGCTTCCAGTCCGAGTACGGTCTGCAGTCATTCCCGATGATGCGCACGATCCGCGCGTTTGCCGACCCGGGCGACCTGCAACCGGAATCACCGGTGATGCGCGCGCACCAGAAGTACAACGGCGGCAACGGCAATCAGCGCCTGCTGCTGTATGTCCGCCGCATGTTCGGTGAGCCGAAGGATTTCTCGTCGTTCGTCTATCTCAGCCAGGTGATGCAGGCCGAAGGCATTCAGCTGGCCGCCGAGCATCTGCGCGCGTCGCGGCCGCAGGCCATGGGTTCGCTGTACTGGCAGCTCAACGACGTGTGGCCTGGCGCGTCGTGGTCCAGCATCGATTACGACGGTCGCTGGAAGGCGCTGCAGTTCCACGCGCGCCGCTTCTATGCGCCGCTGCTGATCGCCGCGCTGCGGCACGACGATGGCCGCACCCGCGTGTCACTGGTATCCGATCGAACCGCGCCGCAGGCCGTGCACTGGCGCGTGCGTGCGATGGATTTTTCCGGCAGGGTGCTGAGCGGGCATGCGGCTAACGTCACGCTGGCTCCATTGAGCAGCGCGCGGGTCGCCGACTACACCGACGCGCAGTTGCTCAAGGGCGCCGATCCGCGCAACACGTTCGCCGTGTTTGAGCTGTTCGATGGTGACAAGGTGGTGTCGCGCAACGTGGTGTTCTTCGGTCAAGCGAAAGATCTGCGCCTGCCCGCGCCGCAGATTCACACGCGGCTTGAACCTGCAGCCGACGGCTATGCATTGACCCTCAGTACCGACAAGTTGGCACGCGACGTGTGGGTGTCGTTCGGCGAGCGTGCCGCCGAGCTGTCCGACAACGCGTTCGATATCCTGCCCGGCCAGAGCGTCACCGTGACGGTGCGCAGTAAGGCCGCGCTCGCGACACTGCAGCAGGCGCTCACCGTGCAGGATCTGGCCGATGTGATGGCCGCTGCCACGCCGGGGTCGACACGATGAAGCCTGCGCGATGAGCACGCTACCGATGAGGCGTTCCTCATGCGCACGCTGAACATGTCATGGTCGTGCCGGCTTGTTGGCGCGCTCGTGTGCATCCTCGGTGGTTGGACCACCAGCGACGTGCATGCCGCTATGGCACCGATGGATGATCACGCCCGTGCCGCGGCATTGGTGGCGGCGATGACGTTGCCGGAAAAAGTCGCACAACTGCAAAGCAGCGCACCGGCCATCCCGCGGCTCGGGGTGCCCGCATACGACTGGTGGAGCGAAGGCCTGCACGGCGTCGCCCGCAATGGCTATGCCACGGTGTTCCCGCAGGCGATCGGGCTGGCGGCGAGCTGGGATACGGCTCTGCTGCGACAGGTTGGCAGCGTGGTGTCCACCGAGGCTCGCGCGAACTTCAACGCGATCGGTGCCGGCCACGACCATGGGCGTTACCAGGGCCTCACGATCTGGTCGCCAAACATCAACATCGCGCGCGATCCACGCTGGGGCAGGGGGCAGGAAACGTATGGCGAGGATCCGTACCTGACCGGCCAGCTCGCCGTCGCGTTCATCCGCGGCATCCAGGGCGACGATCCGGCGCATCCGCGCGCGATCGCCACGCCGAAGCACTTCGCTGTGCACAGCGGACCGGAGCCGGGACGCTACGGTTTTGACATCGACGTCTCGCCCCATGACCTGGAGGCCACTTATCTGCCGGCGTTCCGCGCCGCGATCACTGAAGGTCATGCCGGTTCGGTGATGTGCGCGTACAACGCGCTGCACGGCACGCCGGTGTGCGCGAATGGTAGGCTGCTGACTACGTTGCTGCGCA
>DASZCB010000806.1:0-2721 GCA_035943575.1 Rhodanobacter sp.
TTCAGCAGGCGGGTGAACATCAGCTGTTCCCAGCGGTAATAGTCCGGGCGGCAAGTGGCGAACTCGCGCGTCCAGTCGTAGGCAAAGCCCATGCGCTGCAGTTGGCCACGCATGTGCTCGATGTTGGCGTAGGTCCACTTCGCCGGCGCGGTCTGGTTCTTGATCGCGGCGTTTTCGGCAGGCAGGCCGAACGCGTCCCAGCCCATCGGCTGCAGCACATTCTTGCCCTGCATGCGCTGGAAACGGCTGATCACGTCGCCGATGGTGTAGTTGCGCACGTGCCCCATATGCAGCGCGCCGGACGGATACGGCAGCATCGACAGGCAGTAGAACTTCGGCCGCGAGCTGTCTTCCTTCACCTCGTACGCATGCTGCGCATTCCAGTACTGCTGCGCAGCGGCCTCCACGGCCTGCGGGGCATAGCCCTGTTCAGAGGCGTTGCCCTGATCGAGGGAGTTCGGTTCTTGAATGTCCTGCATGATTCCGGTGCCGTGATGCGGTTGGCGCAGACCGACGGAAGCCGGCTGCGGTGAACTGGTCAGACTAGCCCAGCGCGGGCCGGGCGCCAAGCCTGAAAGCCTCAACCGGCCGGGCAGACGGGGGTCTGGCCATGGCCAAACGAGCGCGCCGCCGTGGCGATCTGCGCCGCCAGCGCGCCGAGTGCGCGTTGATGCCCTTGCACCAGCGCGTCGTAGCCCGACCCTACCGATTCATTGATGCGGCTGGTGCAGGCCAGTGCAGCGGGCTGAGTGCCACGCAGCAGGCGCACGCTCCACGCCGCTTCGATCAGCGCGTAGCTGCCGGGCTGGGAATCGAACCGGCGCAGATCCAGTTTGATCCGCAGCAAGGGCTTGTCGTTGCCGGGCAAGCCGCTGACATCCTGGCTGTGCAGCTCGCGCGCCAGATCCGCCGACAGCGCACTGCGCACCTCGTCGCTGAGAGGCGCGATCCAGCGCTCGCTGCCGAGCAGGGCCACGCCCTGGCCGCCTTCGCGCACTACCAGCTGTGGCTGGTCGACCTGCGCCGGAATGCTGACCGGCAGCAATTCGAACGGCAGCGACGGCGTGGCCGACTGCGCAACCAGCCCACCGGCTGACTCGTCAGCCGGTGCAACCAACGTGTAGTAGTGCAGCGGAGCCGAAGCGCAGGCGGCCAGCGCCAGCGCGGCTCCCACGCCCAACAGGCGCATTCCGGTACGAATCATGGCTGGCTCCCTTGCGACGGTTTGGCAGCCGCTGCCGGCGGCGTGGTGATTGCAGCGGGTTTGGCATCGGCACCGCGACCGCGAATCAGCGCCTCCGGATGGTCGCCCAGGTAATCGGTGAGCACGCGCAGCGAGCGCGCCATCCGCTGCACCTGCTCCAGCGTGGTACCAAGATTCTGCTGCAGCGGCGAATCACCGGACAGCGCATCGTTGGCCGTGCCCATGGTTTTCTGCACACCCTTCATAGTGTCGTTGAGCGCAGGCAAGGTCTTGCCATTGACCTGTTTCAGCGTGGCGTTGAGCCCGGCCAGGGTCTGGTCCAGATTCCTGCCGATACTGTCGAATGGAATCTTGTCGAGCTTGTCCACAATATCGGCCATCTGCTCCTGCAACTTGTTGAAGCTGCCCGGCACGGTCGGTATCGTCAGCGGCTTGGCGTTGGGATCGAACGCCACCGCCGGCGTATGCGGCACGAAATCCAGTGCCACATAAAGCTGGCCGGTGAGCAGGTTGCCGGTGCGTGCCTGTGCACGCAGGCCGTGATCGACGAGACGCCCCATCAACTGCGACAGATCGGGGTTCTCGCCGCGCGCCTTGGCCAGTGCCTCCAGCTTGTCGTAAGCCTTACCGAGGCGCTGCGGATAGACCACCGCACCGACAATCACCGGGAAGCGCTGGGTCTTCTCGTCGTAGTCAAGATTGACCGACACCACTTTGCCGATGTTGATGCCGAGGAATTCCACCGGCGCATCCACCGCCAGCCCGCGCACGGATTGCTCGAAGCGCATGCGGAAATAATGCGGCTCGCCATCGGGCGGCGCCATCGCCATAGTCTGGTCGGCAAACAGCTGGTACGAAGTCAGCTCGGATGCCGGTGTGCTGTCATGCGGGCCGCGTGGATCGAGAAAGGCAATACCGCCGGCCAGCACCGAGGCCAGTGACTGGGTGTTGACCTTGAGGCCGCCGGCACCGAGCGACAGATCGATGCCGCTGGCGTTCCAGAAGCGGGTGGAAGTGGTGACGAACCTGTCGTTGGGACCATCCACGAAAATACCTATCGAGATGCCTTTGCCATCCTTATCCAGCTGGTAGGACACCACCCGACCGACCTGGATGCGTCGGTAGTAGATCGGCGAACCGATATCCAGCGAACCGAGGTCGTCGGTATGCAGCACATAGCTGCGGCCCGGCGCGCCGTGGTTCACCGACGGCGGTATCTCCAGCCCCTTGAAATCATCTTGTGGCGTCGAGGAATCACCCGCGTCGGCGCCGATGAAGGAGCCGGACAACAAGGTATCGATGCCGGATACACCACCCAGCCCGATACGTGGACGCACCACCCAGTAGCGAGTGCCTTCCGTAGCGAAACTCTCGGCACTCTTCTCCAGCGCCACGGTGACCTGCACGCGCTTGTGATCGGAACTGAGCCGAATCTTTTGCACCCGGCCGATCACCACGTTCTTGTATTTCACCGGCGTCTTGCCGGCATCCAGGCCTTCGGCGCTCTGGAAGCTGAT
>DASZCB010000807.1:0-1776 GCA_035943575.1 Rhodanobacter sp.
CCTTTTTATGCGATTTGTCTTTGCTCATGATCCAGCCTCGGCAGTGGTGGGAATTCAATGTAGCCGAGGTCAGGGGCTCTTTGCTACGAACCATGCGCAGCACGGGCGCCACGCAAACTCTTGAGCGTTTCTAAGCCGTACTAGCCACCCTTCTCGTCCGATGCGTGCTGAAGCGATCGAGGAAGAGGTAGATCACCGGGGTCGTATACAGCGTGAGTATCTGGGAGATCACCAGGCCACCCACGATGGCTATCCCCAGCGGGCGCCTCAACTCCGCCCCTGCTCCCGAGCCGAACGCGAGCGGCAGTGCGCCGAGCAGGGCCGCCATGGTGGTCATCATGATGGGACGGAAGCGCAGCAGGCAGGCTTCGTAAATAGCCTGTTCTGACGTGAGGCCGCGCTCCTGTTCTCCAGCCAACGCGAAATCGACCATCATGATGCCGTTCTTCTTGACGATTCCGATCAGCAGGATCACGCCGATCAGCGCTATCAGCGAAAAATCGTATTGCAGCAGCATGAGTGCGCCCAGCGCACCCACGCCGGCAGATGGCAGGGTCGACAGAATCGTCAGTGGGTGGATATAGCTCTCGTAGAGCATGCCCAGAACGATGTAGATGGCGAGGAGCGCCGCAGCAATCAACAAAGGCTGATTCGACAAGGACGCCTGGAACGCCTGGGCCGAACCCTGAAACACCGCCGTCAAACCCTCCGGCTTGCCAAGCTCCCCTCCCTTGATATCGATGGCGCTGATCGCCTCACTCAAGGCATGACCCGGGGCCAGGTTGAACGACAGCGTTACCGCCGGAAATTGGCCGTCATGGTTGATCGTGAGTGGCGCGGTCGAACTCTCCAGCCGGATGAACGAAGACAGCGGCACCTGTTTGCCATCCGACGTTGCCAGATAGATCTGACGCAACGCGTTCGCGTCGAGTTGATACCGCGGATCGACTTCGAGAACCACCCGATACACATTGAGCTGCGTATAGAACGTGGCGACTTGGCGTTGACCGAACGCGTCATACAGCGTGTCGTCCACCATTTGCGGCGTAATGCCGAGGCGGCTCATCGCATCGCGGTCGAGCACCGCCGTGAGCTGCGGTGCCACCGGCTCCAGGTCGCCGGCCACATCCTGGATGACCGGAATATCGCCGAGCGCCTTGAGCATGATCGGTGCCCAGTGCTGCAACTCTTCGACGTTCGCGTCGCGCAGCGTGTACTGGAATTGCGTCTTGCTGGAACGTGCGCCGACCTGCAAGTCCTGACGCGCCTGCAGGTAAAGCGAAATGCCAGGCAGTTTTGCCACTTGCGGGCGCAGCCGCTTGATCACGTCGTATACCGACGCCGAGCGCTCCCCGAACGGTTTGAGGTCGATCAACAGGCGACCGATGTTCGCCGATGGACTGCCCTCGGCCCAATAGTAGACATGCTGGATGTCAGGGTCGCGCTCGACAATGGCGGCAAGCGCATGCATGCGCTCGACCATCGCCGTATAGGAAATATCCTGCGAAGCTTCCGCCACGCCGCCGATCAGGCCATTGTCCTGCTGTGGAAAGAAGCCCTTGGGAATGACCACGTACATCAGCACGGTACCGACCAGGGTCATTCCCGCCACCAGCAAAGTCAGCCGCCGATGTGCCAATGCCCGGCGCAAGCCAGCGGCGTAGATGTCGAGCAGCCGATTGAACATGCGCTCGGCAGCCTGGTGAAACCGGCCACGGCCATGTGCGGTTTGTTGATTGAGAAAGCGCGCGCACAGGGTCGGCGTCAGCGTCAACG
>DASZCB010000808.1:0-2191 GCA_035943575.1 Rhodanobacter sp.
ATGCAAGGCTGCGCATGCACGGTCTGGTTGAGTTTCTGCGTATGGCTGTCCTGTGGGGCGTCGCCACGCAGAAAGCGTTTTTCCTGACTCTGCGCAGGCATGTTCTCGACGAAAAGCGCGTCGCGAAGATCAATGTCGAACTCGCGCAGAAGATCGAAGCAGTGCTCCATATCCTGGCGGAACTCTGGCAGCTCTCGATAGAGTCCGGCGGCCATGTTGACGTACTGTTCGCCGACACCAGGGAACAGGAAGGCTACCGGTCGCTTGGCCGACTCTTTGCTGCCGCGCACGTGGCGCGCGGAGTCGTGGTTGCGCAACGCCTCCACCATCTCGGCGCGGTCACGTCCCACCACCGCGAGGCGCTCTCCGAGTTCACGGCGGCCGCAATGCAGGGTGAACGCAGCATCTTCCAACTGAATGCTTTCCTCGGCCTCGAGAGCTTCGGCCAGGTTCTCACGCATGGTATCGAGTGCCGTCGGCGTCCTGGCCGACAGCGTTAGAAAGTTCCACAGCTTGCCTGGCGCCGATGGCGGCAACGCCGGACTTTGCTCCAGGATGATGTGAGCATTGGTGCCACCTACGCCCAGTGCTGTCACACCGGCACGGCGCGGCGTTGCGGTAGCAGGCAATCGATAAAGCTGGTTGCTGACGAAGAACGGACTATTGGCCAGATCCATCTTTGGATTAGGCTGCTCGAAATGCAGCGTGGGTGGTGCCAAACCGGTCTGGAGGATGTGTGCAGCCTTGATCACACCAAAAACGCCCGCCGCACGGTCGGCATGGCCAAAGTTGCTCTTGATGGAACCAAGCAAACAGAACTGCTTTTCCGCGGTGGTTTGGCGGAACGCCCGGGTCAGCGCCGCCACTTCGATCGGGTCCCCCAATTCGGTGGCCGTGCCGTGCGCTTCGATGTAATGGATATCGGTGGCGGTCAGTTCGGCATCGTCGAGCGCCATGGCGATGACTTCCGCCTGACGCTCCACGCTCGGTGCGGTAAAGCCGGCTTTAAGCGAGCCATCGTTATTGATCGCTGTGCCCTTGATGACTGCATGGATGGTATCGCCGTCTTCCAACGCGTCCTCCAACCGCTTCAGCAGCACCATGGCCACGCCGTCGGAGAAGACCGTGCCTTGGGCGCGTGCATCGAAGGTGCGGGTGTGGCCATCTGGCGAACCCTGATTGCCCGGTTCATACAGATGGCCTTGCCGGCTTGGCACGCGCAAGGAAACAGCGCCGGCCAGCGCCATATCCGATTCGCCGGAACGCAGGCTTTGACAGGCCAGATGGATCGCCACGCCCGAGGTCGAACAATAGGTACCGATCGACAAGCTGGGACCACTCAGGTTGAGCTTGTAGGAAATGCGCGTGCTCAACGAATCTTGCGTATTGGCCATCGCCGTATCGAAGAAATCCAGCCCTGACCACAGTTCACGGTCGCTATGCAGCCGCAGTTGATACAGGCTTTGCATCGTGCCGGCGAACACGCCGATTGGACCGTCATAACGGTGCGAGTCGTAACCGGCATGCTCCATGGTTTGCCAGGCCACTTCCAGCATCAAGCGATGCTGCGGGTCCATCAATTCGGCTTCGCGAGGATTGAATCCGAATACGCCCGCATCGAACAGATCAATACCCTCGATAATGCCGCGTGCCTTTACATAGGCAGGGTTGTGGATCAAGGCCGGATCGACACCCGCTTCGCGCAGCTCCTCATCGGTGAAGAGGGTTAAGGATTCGACCCCGTTCAGCGCATTGTTCCAGAACGTCTTGACGTCGTCCGCGCCTGGAAAACGACCAGACATGCCGATGATCGCGATGCTCGAACGTGTGGTTCCATGCCGGGCCCGCTGCCGGCGCTTGTTCATGTCAAGCTTCGCAGGCACGTGGATCGAAGCTTCATCGACCGGCAGCAGGTGCTTGGTCAGCGCGCTGACGCTCGGTGCCTCAAACAAGAGGATCGGCGACAGCGGCACATTGAATTCGCCTTGCAACTCGGCGATAAGCTGCAATGAGATCAGTGAATTGCCGCCCAGTTCAAAATAGTTATCGTCCAGGCCCACCTTGTTGATGCCCAGCACATCCTGGAATACGCGTGCGATCCGCTGCTCGACGTCATTGCTGGCCGCCACATAGGACGTGCTCAGCGCCGGACGCTCGTAATAGGACAATGCCTCGCCACCACGCGCAGATT
>DASZCB010000809.1:0-3711 GCA_035943575.1 Rhodanobacter sp.
CACCATCGGGCCGGTGCCGAAACCGAAGCTTTCCGCACCGAGCATCGCCGCCATGATCACGTCGAGGCCGGTCTTCAGGCCGCCGTCGGTCTGCAGCCGCACGCGACCACGCAGGCCGTTGCGGCGCAGGGTTTGCTGCGCCTCGGCCACACCCAGTTCCCACGGCGTGCCAGCGTACTTGATCGAGGTGAGCGGGCTGGCGCCAGTGCCGCCGTCGTGTCCGGAGATGGTGATCAGGTCCGCACCGGCCTTGACCACACCGGCAGCAACCGTGCCGACACCCGCATGCGCGACCAGCTTCACCGAGATCAACGCAGTCGGGTTCACTTCCTTCAAGTCATGGATCAGCTGGGCCAGATCCTCGATCGAATAGATGTCGTGGTGCGGCGGCGGCGAGATCAGGCCGATGCCGGGTTTGGCGTACCGCAACCGCGCGATCGTCGCATCCACCTTGTGGCCAGGCAGCTGGCCGCCCTCGCCGGGCTTCGCACCCTGTGCGATCTTGATCTGCAATACCTCGGCGTTGATCAGATAGGTCGGCGTGACGCCAAAGCGGCCGGAGGCGACCTGTTTGATCTTCGACATCTTCTCCGTACCGTAGCGCGCCGGATCTTCGCCGCCTTCGCCGGAATTGCTGCGACCACCGAGCCGGTTCATCGCAATCGCCAGCGCCTCGTGCGCTTCCGGCGACAACGCGCCCAGCGACATGCCGGCAGAATCGAAACGCTTGAGTATCGCCTCGACCGGCTCGACCTCGTCCAGCGGAATCGCGGCACCTGCTGCATGCGGCAGCAGCAAGTCCCGTAGCGCGGACGGCGGACGCGCATCGACATGATTCGCGTAGCGACGATAGTCGGCCATCGCGCCGGTACGCACCGCGGTCTGCAAGGTGTCGATCACGTCCGGGTTGTACATATGGTATTCGCCACCGTGGACGAATTTGTAGAGCCCGCCGGCACGCAGTGGCTGCGCCTCGTTCCACGCCTCGGCGGCGAGCAGGCGCTGGTCGTGCTCGAGGTCCGCGAAACCCGCGCCGCCGACGCGCGATGGCGTGCCGGCAAAGCATAGCGCGACGACTTCCGGCGCCAGACCGATGATCTCGAACAACTGTGCACCGCGATAACCCGCGACAGTGGAGATGCCCATCTTCGACAGGATCTTCAACAGGCCTTTGCGGATGCCGCGCCTGTAGCTGCGACCGATCTCGCGAGGGGTCCCGTCGCCGCGCTTGATATGACCGTCGCGGCCCAGCTCGAACAGGCTCTGGTAGGCCAGCCACGGATAGATCGCGGTGGCACCGAAACCGATCAGGCAGGCGAACTGGTGCGCATCACGCGCGGTGGCGGTTTCCACCAGCAGGTTGCACTGGCAGCGCAGGCCGGTCTCGATCAGGTGCGCATGGATCGCACCCACCGCGAGCAGCGCATGCGCCGGTAACGTGTCTTTGCGCGGATAGCGATCGGTGATGAAGACCATGCCGGCGCCGGCGCGCACGCCCTGCTCCGCCTCGCGGCAGAACCGGCGCAGTGCCGCCTCCAGTCCTTCGCCGAGCGGATAGCACAGGTCGATTTGCACCGTCGCGTTGACGAACTGCGGCAACGCCAGCAGCTGGCGCAACTTGCGTTGCGAGCAGATCGGCGAATTCAGCAGAACCTGTTTCGCGTTGTCGGCCGACAGCTCGAACAGGTTGCCCTCGCGGCCGAACTGGGTGACCAGCGACATCACCAGCCGCTCGCGCAGCGGATCGATCGGCGGATTGGTGACTTGGGCAAAGCCTTCGCGGAAGCGGTCGAACAACGGCCGCACCTGCCGCGACATCGCCGCCATCGGCGTGTCGTCACCCATCGCACCGGTGGCCTCTGCCTCGGTCTCGGCGAGCACCTTGAGCACGCTCTCGCGTTCCTCGCGACTCAATCCGTAGAGCTTCTGATAGCGGCGCAATTCATTCGCCGGCAATGGCTCGGCGGCGAGGCTGGGATCGATCAGATCCGATTCCAGATAGCTGACACCCGCACGCAGCCAGTCGCGGAACGGCGCGCGGCTGCGGTTGATCGCGTCGATATCGGCGTCATGCAGCAGGCGTCCTTCGGCGAAATCCACCGCCAGCATCTGACCCGGGCCAAGCCGGCCTTTCGCCACCACGCGCGTAGGCGGCACGTCCCAAAGTCCGGCTTCGGAGGCGACGATCAGATGGTTGTCGTCGGACAGCGCCCAACGCGCCGGACGCAGGCCGTTGCGGTCCAGCGTGCACGCCGCATAACGGCCATCGCACATCACCAGCCCGGCTGGGCCGTCCCACGGCTCGCTATGCAGCGCGTAATACTCGTAGAAACCGGTGAGGTCTTCGTCCAGATCCTCGCGCGCCGCGTACGCCGGCGGTACCAGCACGCGCATCGCGGTAAGCATGTCCAGACCGCCGGCAAGCAGCACCTCCAGCGCATTGTCCAGGCTTTCCGAATCCGAACCGTCCTGGCGCACCAGCGGGCCGATTTCGGTGAGGTCGACCACGGGGGAGCGCAGCACCGCCTCGCGCGCCTGCATCCAGCGGCGGTTGCCGCGGATGGTGTTGATCTCGCCATTGTGCGCGAGCAGGCGGAACGGCTGCGCAAGCCGCCACTGCGGCGTGGTGTTGGTGGAGAAACGCTGATGGAACACCACCGCATCGCTCGCCAGTGCCGGATGCCGCAGATCGGCGAATACCTCGCGCAGCCGACCCGGCGCGGCCATCGCCTTGTAGCCGATCACCTGGGCGGACAGGCTCACTACGTAGAACTGCACGTCGTCCGCCAGCGCCGTCTCTGCGCGTCGACGCGCACGGAACAACGCGCGTTCGAATGCGTTGTCGTCCATCTCGACCGCGGCGTTCACAAACACCTGCCGCACGCGCGGACAGGTCGCGCTGGCGAGCGGGCCGCAGGCCTGTTTGTCGATGACCACGTCACGCCAGCCGGCCACGCCCAGATCCGCTTCGGCGAGATGCCGCTCCAGCTCGATCGCCGCCGCCTCACCGCCAGCCGGATCGAGGAATACCAATCCTGCGGCGAAGCGTTCGGTCGGCACGATGCCGACCTCGGCGGCCAGCGCACGCAGCCAGCGCGCGGGATGATGGATCAGTACGCCGCAGCCATCACCGCTGATGCCATCGGCGTTCACGCCTCCGCGATGGGAAAGTTTCGCCAGCGCGGCAAACGCGGTATCGACCAGCGTGGCGCTGGCGCGCCCATCGATCTGCGCGACCAGGCCAAAGCCGCAGCTGTCGTGCTCGAAAGCTGGGTCGTACAACGTAGTGGTAGCTGCCTGCGCCATCGTGCCTCCCCGGCGGATGGAGTTGCTGGGCGCGCGAAGCCAGCGATGCCTGGAGCACCGTCGCCGCACACGGGATGTGACCCGACTAAAACACAATTGCTGCGTCGCGTCAAAATTTTTATTTGGACGGCTAGACGTTCATATGATCCAGACCGGCACAGCCCATCATTCAGGTATGCACTCGATGCAGCCACGAGGGCGACGACGCCGAAGCCTTGCGGCCCGGCATCGGTTCAGCCCGGCTCGCTCGCTCCGATCGCCCGGCTCGGTGATAATCGACGCATGCCCAACCATGCCCGCGCTGCCCGCTCGTTCGTTCCTAGCCTGCTTGCCTGCTTGCTGGCCTGCACCGTGGCCGTGCCGCCTGCCCTGGCGCGACAGGATGGCAAAAGCCGCACCGAACAG
>DASZCB010000810.1:0-1612 GCA_035943575.1 Rhodanobacter sp.
AGGATGCCGAACAGGTGCTCACCAACTTGCACGCGCAAGGCTGGCATCTGCAGCTGCCGCCGCAGGAAACCCTGGCCACCGCCAACCATCCCGCCTATACCCATTCCCCGCGGGATGATCGGGACGACTGATCGCATCATCGATGTCGCTGGCGTTAACACTTGGTTACCGTCTGCGCATCCAACGGTTTCTATACTGTCTCCATGACTCAGCCCAAATCGCGACGCCGCCCTCCTCTCTTGCAAGCTCTCGCCTGGTTCATTCCCGGCTGGCTCGCCGTCGCCGCCGCCGGACTGGCTACCCATCCGCTGACCCTGATTCCGCTGCTGTTGGCGAACGCGCTGACAATGGCGGCGATCTGCCACGCGATCGGTTTCGATCCCGAGCCGCACTTCGGCCGCACCGTGCTGCGCCGTGGTGCCGCGCATCTGGTGATGTTCACCGGCTATGCCGTGCTGGTGTTCGTACTGGTTGCGTGGCCGATGATGCAGCTGAGCCTGGCGCCCAGCCTCAGCGCAGCCTTGCTGCTGGCTGCGGCGCTGGTGGTAGCCCTGGTGCTGTTGTGGCGACTGTGGCCGGCGTTCGGGCTGGTGTTCGTATGGGACGATGCGTATCCGCGCCAGCGCGATGGTTCGTGGATCTTCACCGCCACCCTGCGCAGCATCGCTTTCGCTCGCCATCTGTCGCATGAGGAACGTTTCTTCAGCCACTTCCTGCCCGCCGCGCTCTCGCTGCTGGTGCTGGCGTTCGGTGCGATCGCACTGACCGGCCTGTATGGCGTACTACCGCCCGAGCCGCGCATCGCGGCGCTGGCGATCTACGGCATCGTGCTGCTGCCGCTAGGGTGTCTGATCATCGCCAACCGCACGCTGCGTGCCTTGCTGTGCGAGCGGCATCAACCACGCCGGCGCAGCGACCATGCGCAGCTGGCGACAACGCGTGATGCATCCGTTCCACGCCCCGTACTGAGCGAACAGGAGCGCACCGCCGGCACGCCTGAGCAGGCCGAAGCACTGCTGGCCGCTACCCGCGGGGGCGATATCGAGCGCGCGCTGGCACTGGTTGAAGCTGGCGCCGATCCCGACACCGCGCCGACCGCCGACGACCGCGACCAGCGACCGGTGCTGATGCTGGCCGCATTGCTGCCGGACACCCGCCTGCTGCGCACGCTGATCGCCAAGGGTGCCGACGTGAACCGCGCCAGCGGCGGCATCACGCCGCTGCTGGCGGCCACCCGCGACAGCTGGCACGGTCGCGCCGAAGCGGTGCTGACCCTGCTCACCAACGGCGCCAGTCCACTGGTCACCGACGCCGAAGGCAACACTGCCCTGCATGGCGCGGTGCTGAGCGCCGAACCGGGCGTGGCGGCGATGCTGCTGGACGCAGCCGCCCCGATCAACGCGCTGAACAAGACCGGTGTCAGTCCGCTGGCCACCGCCTGTCGCGCCGCCAACTGGCCGCTGGCGAAATTCCTGCTGGAACACGGCGCCAAACCGGCGCCGGCCGATGGCGAACCGGCCCTGGTCGCCGCCGCCGGCATCGCCGACGACGATGTCGAAGGGGTCAAGCTGCTGCTCAAACATCGCGCCGCGGTCAACGCGTTCGATGCACA
>DASZCB010000811.1:0-2259 GCA_035943575.1 Rhodanobacter sp.
TGGGGATACATCAGTGCCAGACACGTCCGCACAGGTACTCGCCTGCTACGCTGACGGGCGCGAGCGAGGCAAGGCTGCCTATCTGGCCTATCGTGCTCAACTCAAGACCGATATGCTGCGGGCTGACGCCAGTGCCGTTTACGCGGCCTGGATCGCCACGCTAGGGGAGCCTCAGGCTTTGAACGGAGCATCTACGCCGCAAGACCTCGTGCTCGAACAAGCGGCGGCCACCCTTGAAGCGGACAGCACCGAGTAAGTAAGAGCTCAATACGGCCGACAGGCCCGCACAAGCGGGCTTTTTTGTGCCTTTCGACTAGAAAGCTGAACGCTAATTAAATAGAGTTGCCATCATGTCATCTTTGTGTTGACACCTTGTCACCGAATAGTTGACTATATGTCCACGCCGCCCGAGGGGCTGGCGATGGGAGAGTGAGATGGATAACGGCAAGGGTTCGTTCTTCACCCCGCAAGGCCTGGCGACCATTGCCGCTTTGCTGGCCATCCTGGTTGGCGTGCTGATCGCTGGCGGTGCGCTGTCATGAGCGCCGCCCGCTACCAGCAGGTCCAAGACCTGCGCACGGCGCGCAGCGAGTTTCGCAGCCACGCAAAGCGGTTGGACATTCGGCCGGAACCGGCGAACTTCTGCGCCGAGCCGGAAGAGGATAGCGATTCACCCCTGCTGGCGATGTTGGCATGGGCTGTGGCGGCACTTGTCGCATGGGCTGTGTTCGGGTGGGCTGTTGCGTCGCTGATCCGCGCCTTCACGGGGATCACGCCATGAGCCTGCATCCGATCATGGCGCAGGCGCTCAAGCCGTTCAGGCTCAACCCGCCGACCGCGCGCGAGAAGCTCGACGAACTGCTGCGAACGCCGTTCGAACTTGACGACGGCGAACGGTCAGGCGTTGCCGATGAATCCGACGTGTATCGCGCTGTTGACGAATGCGTCGAGCGACACATGGACGAGATCGAGGCGCGCGTGGTTGCGCTGACGATGGAGCGCGCCGCATGACCACCGCCCGCATCGTAACCATCGTAACCATCGTCGCCGGCATCGCCGCGAACGACGAAACCACGCCGCCGGTTGTGAGTGTTGCGGCATGAGCCGCGGGGGGTGGGGAGAGTTTGCCGCTTTTCTGCTTTTTATTGATGCCGGCGCCGCGTTGTGCGTGTGGCTGGTGTGCAAGTTGATTACGTGAACGTGGCGCCGTGGCCCGAAATCACGGCGGCAACAAAGGAGGCTCGCCATGTAACACCGCCGCGTGTTCGGCGCGTAGTACCGGACAACCCAACTACATAACGAGCTGGCGGTAAAGGCCGCCAGGGCTACTAAACGGAGAACGACATGCAACTGAACGAACTGATCATTTCGCGCAATCGCTACAACTTCGAACACCAAGGCACTGCCGCTGGTGGCATCAGTGGGCGGATCGCGTTTTCTGACGTGAACAAGTGCGAGGTGACGCTGGTATTGAGGCCGGATCACATCGACAAGATTCTCGCCATCGTCGCGCAGAGCATGGTCGACACGACACGCGAGCTCGTCACCGAATTGACGACCAATGTCATCGAACACGCGGCGCAGACCCCGGCCCTCGCGCTGGATGCCGCATGAACGCGCCCGTCCTTTCGTACCACAACGATCCGTCCATCAAGGCGTTTCACGTCGCCCAGGCTAAGCACCACTACGAAGCGGACATGCTTGTTTCAGGCACCTACGGCGAGAACGAGGGCGCCTCATTCCGTGGCTGCAGCATTGGCTGCATGGCGCACGACATCGACCCTAGCGCTGACAGTAACTTTCACGCGATCGTGGCCAATCACGCCGGCTGGCCGGAATGGCTTGCGCGACTGAACGATTTAATCTTCGAGGGTCTCCCCGCGGGCGAGCGCGAGCGCTTCCACGTTGATCTTCGCGAAGCCATTCCGGTTGGCGTTGATTTGGAGCCGGTTCGCCATCGTCTCGTCCTGTTGCGCATTGATCGGCTGATCGCGCATCAATCGGCCAACGTCGGAAAGAACGGCGAAGCCATCGACACGGTTATCGCTGGAACGCTGGCAGCACTCACTCAAGTGCGCCGATGCCATGAAGCCGAGATTGGCGGGAATGTGTGTGAGTCGGCGGCGTGGTCGGCGGCGGAGTCGGCGGCGGCGGAGTCGGCGGCGGAGTCGGCGGAGTCGGCGGCGTGGTCGGCAGCGCGGTCGGCGGCGGCGTGGTCGGCGGCGCGGTCGGCGCGGTCGGCGGCGGAGTCGGCGGCGG